>CAYVDO010000019.1:0-37924 GCA_964450125.1 uncultured bacterium | reverse complement strand
ACGCGCATCGACGTCGGCACCGCCGGCATCGTGGACGTGGAGCGGAACCACCCCGGCGAGGTGACGCTGGTCGGTCGTGCGCCTGGACGCACCGAGATCACGCTCACCGGATCCGGGGGCGTGACCTCGCGCTACTCACTTCACGTCGTGGCGCGCGGCTCGGCCGAGCCCACCGACGTCTTGAGCGTGACCGAAGTTCCTGCTGTAGCCGGGTCGCACTCGGAGGAGACGCTCCCGGAGCCGCCCCCCGAGCGAGTCGCGGATCTGCCGCCTCCGCCAGCACCCGCCTATCCGTCCGAAGCCGAAATCGGGCGCTTTCCGGCGAATCTCGATGCGCCGCCCCCCGAGTTCGTGACCCCGGAGAAGATCGGCGAGCTCAAGAAGAGTATCGACGATCTGCGGGGCGAGATCGCCGCGCGCCCCGCGGCACCGGCAGCAGCCAATCCGGCAATCCAACCGGCCCAGATCAAGGAGGCCGTGCGTCAAGCGCTCGACGAAGCGGCGCCCGCGCACGAGCAAGTCTGGCGACCGGCTCCGCGGACGCCCGCGGCGTCGCCCGCCCCGGTCCCGGCGACGAGCCTCGACGTGCATCCCGAGGGACGCGAGCCGATGTCCCCACGTGGCGAGCCAGCGGCGCGGCCCATCGAGCCTGCGCGCCCAACGGCACCGGCGCAACCCACGGCTCCGCCCAAGGCGCCGGAGCTGCGCCCCATCGTGCGGCTCGCCGAGCTGAGCGAGAATTTGCTATCGCTCGGCGTTGGGCGATCGCGGGTACTGGTCCTGGATTCGCCAGCGAAGCGCGTCGCCGTGGCCAACCCGGACGTCGGCGACGTCGTGATGGCGACGCCTTCGCAGATGGTGGTGAACGGCAAGTCGAGTGGCACCACCGACTTGGTGATCTGGGATCACAATGATCGCGGGACGCAGGTGAGAGTCCGCGTCGAAGCCCAGGGCAGCACCGAGAAGCAGGTGCTGCTCAAATGCAAAGTCGCCGAGGTGCAGCGCCAAGCCCTGCGGGAGCTCGGCATCGACATGGCGGTGCTGCTCGACAGCAACGTGGTGAAGGGTGGCCTGGGCGTCGTCACGCGGGGTGGGGGCGTGTTGCCGGGAGTGGTGCCAGGGACGCCCAGTGGCGATGTCCTCGGATCGAGCGGCCAGCTTCCCGAGAACGCGGACCTCACGATCTTCCAGCCCGATCGCGGGATCTTCGCGTTCCTGAAGGCGCTCGAGAAACGCGGTGTGGCGCGAATCCTCGCCGAGCCGAATCTGGTTGCGATCAACGGTCAGGACGCCCACTTTCTCGCCGGTGGCGAGGTGCCGATCCCGATGGTCACTTCGGTTCAGACCGGCGAGCTACCGCGGGTCACCGTCGAGTACAAGGAATTCGGCGTGAAGCTCAACTTCCGCCCCAACATCCTCGACGATGAGACCATCTCGCTGCACGTCATGCCCGAGGTGTCGAGCCTCGATTTCACGAATGGTGTCGTGCTTTCGGATTTCAAGATCCCGGCCTTGGATACGCGCCGCGCCGAGACCACGGTCCAGCTTCGCGACGGCCAATCGATCGTGATCGCCGGGCTCATGATGACCCGCAAGGAGCAGGGCGAGTCGAAGGTGCCGTGGCTCGGTGACGTGCCGGTGTTCGGCAATCTCTTCCGCAGCGACGACGGACAGAACACGGAGACCGAGCTGGTGATCCTCCTGACCGCACGCATCGTGCGGCCGTTGCCGGCCGGGTCGACGCCCACGCTCGCGTTCGACCGGGTGGCGACTCACTGAGGTCATACCGAGTCGGGCGGTGGTTCGGCGCATGCGCGCGCGGTGGCATCGCGACGAATCTGGACAAGCGATCGTGTTGTTCGCGGTCGGCCTGCTTTTGATCGTCACGGTGATCGCGGTGGTGCTCGACGTGGGGATCGTCGCCACGGCGCGCACGGAGCTGGAGGACGCTACTGCGCAGGCTGCGCTCGCCGGGGCCACTCGTTTCGCGGAATGCCCCAAACCGGCGGGAGCGGTCGTCGACGGCGTTCGCGCGCGAGCGCGGGAGGTGGCGAGCGCCAATGCCGTTGCCGGTACCGGCCTCACACTGGCACCGGTTGCCGACGTCGAGGTCGGCTTCACGCTGCCCACCACGCAGGCTTACACCAAGTCGTCGCCGGGCGAGGAGTACAAGGCGAACACGGTCAAGATCACGGGTCGGCGTAGCGGCGCTGCACCAGACGGTGCCGTGCCGCTGGTCATGGATGGCGTGCTGGGAACCAGCGAGTCGGCGACCAGCAGCCAAGCGTGGGCGATCGCCGACGGCCCGGGGTACATCAACACCGACCTGGCGCTCGCGCTCAACGAATGCGGGGTGCTCGGTGCGTTCGGGCCGGGAAACGGTCCTGTGCCGTATCCGCTGACGGTGAACATCGACGATCCGAGCTTTGCCTTCGGCTCGTTCGGTGTACGGCCGTTCCATCCGGATGCGCGCAGCTACGCGGTTTGCCCCCCACCGGTGACGCCGGTGTTCCCAGATCTGATCGCGTCGCCCCCGTTCTCGGCGGACCAGAGTTGCAGCGACGAGATCCTGTTCACGTCCGGCGCGATCGGCTTCAATCTGCTGTGCGAGGGCAGCGCCGAGCCGCCATCGGTGTGTGCGCTGCTCGGCGATCTCTTCGGCGAGCCGTTCGTGCAGGTGCACGACGATCTGCTGCTGCACAGCTCGTTCCTGCAGCCCGAGCTGGCGTTCGCGTTCAGCGGCGGCGATCTCTCCCAGCTGATCGGCGAGTACGTCGTTCCCGTGTATTCGAGCCAGGAGATCCGCACGTTCGAGAATTTCGACCTGACCTCGATCTTCGTCGATTCGATCCCGTTGCCGCCCCTCGAGCTGGTGAGCCCAGTCTTCGGCACGCTCGACGTCGGCTTGGTGGTGAACCTGGACTGGCCGAGCCTGCCGGTCGCCGTCCGCTACGCACCGACGGTCGGTTTCGCCAAGTACCGCGTGACGAGCGCCACGCCGATCATGAAGACGATCGTGCTCACGGTGCGGCTCGATCTAGGCAGTTGTTCCGCGAGTGGTGGCCTCTGCGACGGGCTCGATTGCTGCGCATTGCTCGACTTGCTGCTCTTCCCACTCGACCTCGACCTCGAGCTGCCGGTGGTCACGGGCATCGAGTTCGACGGCGAGATCCTGCGCGATCAAACGGTGGACACCTGGCTCGTCGGCGGCGTGAACTTCGGGATCTCGGCCACGGGCGGCACCGGCCCGCGGCTCATCGATCCTTCGAACAACGGCAACTGAGGGACGAGTGGTGGTGGCGAACGGTGTGACTTCGACGAGGAGCTTGCCGACGGGGGATGCGTGCTCGCGCTCCTGCGCCCCCGCCGCGCGGAGCTCGGGGATGGACCCGGACCGCGGTGTCTCCGCGAGTCGTGGGCACAGGAAGCCGAGCGCCGTGGCGAGATCGGCGCGCCGAAAATCACGTCCCGGCGATTTTTTCAGCCTGCTAACATGCGGCAACGGCCACGGGCCGCGGTGACGGACGCAGCAACACGAGGAACGTGCGCGATGGGTCTTCGGGAACGATGGAGCTCTCAGTCTCGTCACGGCGCCGAAGATGGATCGATGGCGGTCAGCCGTCGTGACGCATTCAAGGCGGATCTCCACCAGCGCGTCATCGATCGCCTCGACTTGACCGCCACAGGGGCGCTCGACCCCGAGGCGCTCACACGCCAGGTGCGCGGCGCGGTGGCAGCGTTGCTCGACGAAGGGCGCGTCGCACTCAGCCGCGAAGAGCGCGATGCAATCACCGACGAGCTCGTCCACGAGACCGTCGGCCTCGGGCCGCTCGAAACCTTGCTCGCCGATCCCGCCATCACCGACATCTTGGTGAATGGGGCCGAGCGGGTGTACGTGGAGCGCTACGGCAAGCTCGAGCGCAGCGCGGTGGTGTTCCGAGACGACACACACCTCAAGCTCATCATCGACCGCATCGTCGCCAAGGTCGGGCGGCGCATCGACGAGGCCTCGCCGATGGTGGATGCACGCCTGCCCGACGGCTCGCGCGTGAACGCCATCATCCCCCCGCTGGCGCTCGATGGTCCGTGTCTGTCGATCCGCCGTTTCTTCACCGAGCGGCTCACGATGGACGATCTGCTGACCCTCGGATCGCTCACCTTACCCATCGCCACGCTGTTGCGGGCGGCGGTCCGCGCGCGCCTCAACGTGCTGGTGAGCGGCGGCACTGGCGTCGGCAAGACCACGCTGCTCAACATCCTGTCGGGCTACATTCCGGCGACCGAGCGCATCGTCACCATCGAGGATTCGGCCGAGCTCCGGCTCAACCAGGAGCACGTGGTGCGCCTCGAGACCCGTCCGATCAACGTCGAAGGGCGGGGCGAGGTGACGCAGCGCGACCTGGTGCGGAACAGCCTGCGGATGCGGCCCGACCGCATCATCGTCGGCGAGGTCCGCGGCAACGAAGTCTTCGACATGTTGCAGGCGATGAACACCGGCCACGACGGCTCCATCGCCACCATCCACGCCAACTCTCCTCGCGACGCACTTCACCGCCTGGAGATGATGATGCTGCTCTCCGGGATCTCGATGCCCGAGCGCAGCATCCGCGAACAGATCGCGTCCGCCATCCAGCTCCTCGTCCACGCGGTGCGCTTCGCCGACGGCAGCCGTCGCATCACGCGGGTGTCCGAGATCGTCGGCATGGCGGGCGAGTCGATCGTGGTCGAAGATCTCTGGGTGTACGAGCGCCAGGGTGTGGACGTCGAAGGCAAGGTGTTGGGGCGCTTCCACACCACGGGGTACCGGCCCCGCTTCCTGCCCATGCTGGAAGCGTGTGGAGAACGATTGCCCGACGCGATGTTCGACCCCGACCCGCGGGGCGCGTGAGGCTGCCCGACATGCAAGCGCTTCCCTTCGCGATGCTGGTCGGGCTGGCGGTGTTCTTCACGCTGGCATTCGGCGCCACGATCGCGGGTGTCTTTCGCGGTCCGGCGCGCGCGGCTCTCGGTGGCTCGGCCGTCGGGGGGGCGGGTGCGGTCCCGGGCGTGGAGGGTCGATCTCGGGCCAAAGCCCGTGCCCAGTCCATGCCGACGCGCGGGGTGCTGATCGTAGGCGTCACGACCGCCATCGCGTTGCTCGCGTTTGCCGTTCCGCCCCACCGTCCCGTGCAGTTCGTCGCGGGGCTGATCCTCGGCATGCTCGTGAGCTCGTCGCTGGTGCGCGCCGTGGCCGAGCGGCGGCAAGCGGCCTTCACGGCGCTCTTGCCCGATGCCCTCGATTTGCTAGCCAGCGCAATCCGCACCGGCCAGCCGATCCGAGTCGGTCTCGATCTCTTGGCCCGCGAGATGCCGGACCCGCTGGGTGCCGAGTTCGCCACCGTGACTCACGACATCGAGCTCGGGCTCGGCGAGGTCGATGCTTTGGAGGGCCTCGCCGAGCGTCTCGATTCGCTCGACGTGCAGATGCTGGTGACTTCCATCGCCGTCCAGAAAGAGGTGGGTGGCAACCTGCCGGAGGTGCTCGCCATCTTGGGTCAGACCATCCGGGCCCGCTTTCGAATCCAAGGCCAGGTGCGTGCTTACACCGCGCAGGCGCGGCTCTCGGCCAAAGTGCTGATCGCGCTGCCCGTGCTCTTTGCGACGATCCTCTACGTGATTCGCCCGACGTACTTGGCGGTTCTCTTCATCGACCCCGCGGGGCACGCGTTGCTGGCGCTGGCGCTTGGCGGTTGGCTCGTCGGCTGGGTCGTCATCCGCTGGATCCTGGCTGTGAACGTGTGAGCGACGAGAGGCGGCCATGGATACGTCTGCTGCCATTTCGGTTTCGGTGAGCGTGCTCGCGGGGCTGGCGCTGTTCACGGCGCTGCTCGCGTTCCACGCACTGGCGCGGCGCGGCGGCGCGAGCGCCGAGCCGGGCGCGACGAACGGCACGAACGGCTTCCAGGCGGGCGGCGAGGACTTTCTGGTCCGCCTCGCACGCTGGACGCCGCGAGCACCCGGCGCGGCCCAGCGCTATCAGCCGGTGCTGGTCCACGCGGGCTATCAGCGTCCGGAGCACGTCGACGGTTTCTTCGGGCTGATGGTGCTGGGTGGATTCCTCGGCCTGGTGATCGCCGGGCTCGGCATTCCCGGCTCGGGGCTCGCGCCGGCTCTGCAAGCGGTGTGGATGGTCGCGGCGCCTGTGGCGGGTGCAGTCCTGCCGATTTTCTGGCTGCGAGCGCGAGAGCGCGAACGCCAAGCCGAGATCGCCCGCACCCTGCCGGACGCTCTGGACCTGATGAAGATCTGCCTCGATGCGGGATTGGCCATGGAACCGGCGATGACCCGGGTGGGCGAGGAGCTCGGTAAACGCCGCTCGGTTCTGGGGCGCGAGTTGGTGCTGACCAGCCGTCAGATCCAAGCGGGGCGTGGGCGCGCCGAAGCGCTTCAGGCGCTCGCCTCGCGTTGCGGTGTGCCGGAGCTGAGCAACGTCGTCACGCTGCTCAATCAGACCGAGCGTCTCGGCATGGGTATCGGCGACGTGTTGCGCACCGCAGCGGACACCAGCCGCACTCGGCGATTGCAGCGCGCCGAGACGGCGGCCTCGCAAGCTTCCGTCAAGATGATCTTTCCGCTCGCGCTCTTCTTGTTGCCGGCGATGTTGCTCGTGGTTCTGGGGCCTGCGTTCCTGCAGTTGCAGCGCGGTCTCGCGCCGCTGATGGGCGGGCCGTGAGGTTGGTGTGAGCGAGGGGTCCTTCACCGTCTGGAACCTGACCCGCGGTGTGGTGCTGGTGCACCACGTCGATGTCGCCGAGTCGTTGCTGGCGCGCATGCGCGGGCTCTTGGGGCGGACCGCGCTCGAGGTGGGCGTTGGGCTGTGGATTCGACCGTGCGCCAGCATTCACACGATCGGAATGCGGTTCACGATCGATGCAGCTTTCGTGGACGCTCAAGGTCGTGTGCTACGGACGTACCGCGCACTGCCGCCGTGGCGCGTGACGCAAATCGCGTGGGGTGCGGTGGGCGTGCTCGAGCTCGCCGCGGGCACGCTCGCCGCGACGGGCACCGTCGTGGGCGATCAGCTCGATCTCGGCTCGCTCGCTGGCCTCGGCGTCCGTAGTGTGCGTCGTTCGAGGGACGCGGCTCGACCCCTCGGCGACTGGGCTCCGGAGCTGGGGGTGAGTGATTGCGCCGCCGCGGCTCCCGCCGCGACGGATTTCGAGCGCGATCTCCGAGGTTGCCGCGAAGTCCTGAGATTCCTTCCGTTTTCCCTTGACCCGTCCCAGCGAATTCCGGTATACCCGTGCCACTTCGAGCCCCAGTAGGCGAGAACCGGGTGAAGCTTCGAAGGCAGAGGACCGATGCGTTCGGCGGCCAAATTCACCTTCGGCGTGGTCGGGTGCGCTGCGGCAATCGTGGTGCTCGGCCCGCTGATCATGAAACTGATGGACTTGGTGTTCAAGCTGTTGGTGAAGTGACGGGCTGGAGCGACCGGATGCCGAGGACACCTCGTTCCGTCGATACGATTCGCCGGTGCTCACCGCGGAGCGCGGCCCATAGACCAAAGGTGATCGCCCACGTTGGTGTCTCGGCGATCGCGTCGCTCCTCGGGTTGATCGTCGCGCTGAGTGGTTGCGCCGCGGACGTGAGCCCCGCGCAGAGCACCGACCTAGGCGCGAACGTTGCTGCGGCGCCGAAGCTCTCACCCAAGGGTGCGCCGCAGGCCGTTGCGACGCAGTCAGCGAGCGTGCCGGCCGAACGCGCCGACGCAGGCAGCAACGGCAACGGCGCGACGCCCCAGACATATGTGATCCAACCAGGCGACCAGATCGAAGTGCGCTTTCTCTATCATCCGTACTTCAACGCCACGGCGCCGGTGCGGCCGGACGGCAAGATCACGTTGCAGATGGTGCACGACGTCCAAGCTGCCGGCCTCACTCCCATGCAGCTCTGGTACTACCTCACGAAGCGTTACGAGCAACTGCTGGATCGTGAAGACATCACGGTGACGCTCAAGAGCTTCGCCGCCGCAGGCAAGGGGCAAGCCATCTACGTCGGTGGCGAGGTCGCGTTACCGAAGATGCTGGAGATGACCCCGGGAATGACGGTGGTGCAAGCGCTGTACGAGGCCGGCGGGATTCGCGACACCGGCAACACCGAGAGCGTGCTGGTTCTACGGCGGCTCTACGCGGCCGAGCACCAGGTGCTGACGGTGAACGTGGAGCAAGTGCTCGAGGGGCGCTCAGCCGACGTGACGCTGGAAGATCGCGACGTCATTTACGTGCCGAAGACGTTCATCGCGCGGGCTAACGTGTACGTCGATCAGTACCTGAATCGTATCGTGCCTCGTTGGGTGACGTCGGCGTTCGCATTCACGTACCCGATCGGCAAAGTCGAGACGCAGACCCAGGTGATTTCGTCGCCCAACTGAAGCGCTTCAGCCAACGGGGCGAGGACATCGTTCAGTCATGAGCAAGAACTTCGAGGTCCTGGAGAAGAGCCTCCGGGAGGGGACCGGATCGGGCGCGGGGACGAGTGCGCTGGCCCCGGCAGGTCTCACGAGAGATGCGGCCCTCGTCCAGCCGGCGACGATCCCGCCGCGGTTCCGAGTGCCCGACGACGTCGCCGAGGAGTTCATCAAGCTCAAGACCAACCTCGCAATCGGCCGTGCTCAGAGGCCGTTGCGCGTGATCGTGGTCACGAGTGCCAAACACGCCGACGGCACGAGCACCGTGGCGAGCAATCTGGCAATCGCCTACGCCGCCGACGGCAGCCACCGCGTGCTGCTCATCGACGCCGCGTTCCACCGCCCGGCGCTGCACCGCATCTTCCGCATCCCTCGCGATCCGGGGCTCACCGATCTGCTCGTCGGGAGCGGCGATTTCGAGGAGGCGCTCAAGCCGTCGCCCATTCCGGAGCTCTCGTTGCTGCCTGCCGGCCGCCCCTACGGCAACCCAACTCGGCTCTTGGAAGGCGATCGCCTGGCGCAGCTCTTGGCGTTCGCGCGCGAGCGCTTCGACGTGACCATCCTCGATGCGAGCCCGATCCTTCCATATTCGGACGCGCGCGTGCTCGCGACCAAGGCCGACGGAACCGTGATGGTGATCCAGGCCAATCACACGCAGATCACCGCCGTCGAGCGCAGTAAGCGCCAGCTCGTCGCGATGGGCGCTCAGGTGGTGGGCGCGGTGATCAGCCGCCAGCGGCATTTCGTGCCCGAGTTCCTCCACGAATGGGTGTGATGGCGTCCGCCAGGGAGTCGAACGCGTGAACGCACCGAGCGGTGGACCGAGCTACGAGAGTAGCTTCTACAACTTCCTGTTCGTGCTCTTCAAAAGGAAGTGGACCGTGCTCGCCACGTTCGTGGTGACGCTCGGTTCCATCCTGTTCGCTACCTACCTCGAGACGCCGCTCTACGAGGCATCCGCCAAGGTGTGGGTGCACAAGAATCCCAAGCAGTCGATTCGCTTCTTCGGCGACCTCGAGACGCCGCAGATGCCGATCAGCCTCTATTCACCGACGAGCAACATCGTCGAGGTAGCCATCGCGCAAGAGATCGCCGTCCAGATGGTGAAGGAAAACGGCTTGGACGAGCGGCGACGCAAGCTCAAGGAAGAGCCGACCGAGTTCCGCGACGTCTTCATGTACTGGTACAAGGCCGTGTTGAAGGCGCCGATCAAGGCCGTGAAGTGGCCGCTGATCAAGCTGGGAATCCTAACGCCGTCGCAGCGCGCCTGGTTCGCCGAGGCGGTCGAAGAGTTCACCGACGACATCCTCGACATCAGCTCGGTCGGTCTCGAGACCGAGGTCATGAGCGTGGGTGTGTGGCTGGACGATCCGGTCTTGGCCGCCAAGATCGCGAATTCGCTCACAGACGAGGTGATCACACGTCTGCGCAAGATGGACACGAAGGACGCGGACATCTCGTTCGAGTTTGCCCGCGATCAGGTGGTGAACGCCGAGCGCAAGTTGCGCGAGGGCGAGGCGGCGATCAGCGAATTCAAGCGCCAGACGAACGTCCTGAGCCTCGACGACGAGAAGCGAATCAAGCTGGATCAGTTCGCGAAGCTCGAGGCCGACCGCACCGAGATTCTGAGCAACCTGGCTCTCTACGGCGAGAAGCACCGCCAGGCCGAGGACGATCTGAAGAAGCAGCAGACGCGCTTCGGATCGCTCGAGCTCTACCGCGACGTCGAGAAGAAGGCTCTCGAGTACCGCCAGACCGAGGCGAGCCTCCGGGCCAAGATGCAGATCCTGGATCAGGAGATCGATCGCCAGCGCGGCGAGCTCGCGTATCTGAACGAGGTCGAGTACGAGCTCGCGAGGCTCGAGCGCGACGTCTCGATCAGCCAGACCATCTACAACAACCTCCGCGCCAAAGCCGAAGAGCTCGACATTCAGCGGGTCAAGCAACTGCCCGAGTACGAGCTGCAGGTGATCGATCGCGCTCAGATCCAGCCGGGCGCGGATGCGGACTGGCCCGACTGGACCATCAACATCATCGTCGCCGTGGTCGTGGCGCTCGTGTTGGCGCTGGGTCTGCCTTTCCTGCTCGAATTCTGGGACGACACGCTTCGCAACGCGCGTGAGGTCGAGGACCGGATCGAAGTACCGGTGCTCGCGTCGATCCGCGAATACTGATCTTCCACGGCCGTTCGAAGCGGTGGCGGCTTCGCTGCGGCGGGCGCGTGCGTCGCGCGTTTGTGGGCAGCGAGATCACGGCCATATACTGGCCGGACGCTCGACTTCGGGCGTGGACCGCGAAGGAGATCTGCTCGTGCTCGAAAACGAAGCAAGCACCTCGGGTGGCATCGATTGGCACACGCACGAGACCGAGTGGGCCAAGCGTCCCCGCGTCAACAAGACCATTCACGCGGTGAGCTTCCGGGCGCACGGCGGCAAGCTCATCCGTCGCAACGGCCTGGGCGTGCTCAAGGCCGTCGAGATCATGAAGCTCAAGGGCAAGGCGAGCTCGTACTGCTACAACGACCCGGTCGTACTGCAGATCGAGAACACCAACGTCTGCAACCTGAGCTGCGAGTTCTGTCCGCGCCATCGCGACAAGAAGTACATCCCCAAGGAGATGGGAATCGACGAGTTTCGCGAGATGCTCGATCCGTGGATCGACTCCATCTTCTCGATCCACCTCTTCGGGCGTGGCGAGCCGCTGGTCGGCAAGCACATCTTCGAGATGATCGATCACGCTGCCGGCCGCGGCGTCCCCCACGTCTCCATCACTTCCAACGGCTTCCTGCTGACTCGTGAGCGTGCGAAGGAGCTCGCCCGGAGCCGGTTGAGCGAGCTTCGGATCTCGGTGGACGGCGCGACACCCGAGACGTTCCGCAAGCTGCGTCAGGACGACCTCGGCAAGCTGATGGAGAACGTCCGCTACTTCACCTCGATCTCGGACATCCCGGTCTCGCTCAACTTCGCCCTCAACGCGGTGAACTGGGACGAGATCAAGATGATGCCCGGCTTGGTGAAGGCGCTCGGCGGCAACGCCCTCCGCGTGTTCCCGGTCAACACCTACGACGAGGCCATCGAGGACGACATGGGCCTCGGACGTGAGAAGCAGCGCCAGTACGGTGCGATCGGTCGTGAGGTGGAGTCGATCTGCAAGGAACAGGGATTGCAGTTCATCATGGATAAGGAAGTCGTCAGCGAATGCGTGATCCCGTTCGTGATGGCGTTCATCAACGTGGACGGGATGCTGACGCCCTGCTGCAAGCTCGAAGAGATCCCGCTCGAGGACGTGAAGGCGGATGGCTTCCGCAAGGCATGGAACGGACCGCGCATGCGCGCGTTCCGTGATGCGCTCATCACCAAGAACTACCCGACCCCGTGCACCAAGATCCAGTGCATCCGCGATTTTCGGCCGCAGCCCGGCGAGGCTTGAGCGAGTAGTCCTGCGTCGAGGCCTCGGACCGGGGATCCACGCTTCGGGTGTGTCGTCGAGCTCGCTCTCTCAGGAGCGAGCTCGTGGGCTGCGTTTCGTGCGCTCTGATCCATCACCGGGAGGCCGTGTCATGACGCGATCCTCGACTCGCGTTCTCCGTTTGCTTGCTTTAGCGCTAGCTGTGGCCGCACCGCAGTTCGCCTGCGCCGGTGCCAAGTGTCCGGGATACGTCCCTCTCGCGCAGCCGCTCCCGCAGCGCTCCGCCGGCGAGCACACCGCCATCGGCCTCGAATGGGTTTACCTGGACAACCGCGATGCCATCCCGGTCCAGGCGGCGACCTACGCCGAGATGGGGCTCACCGCCATCAAACACTTCCCCAGCAACGTGCTGTGGGGCGACATGCAGTCCGGGCCGAAGTCCCAGATCGACTTTCAGCGTCTCGACGACTACGTCCGTGAGTACCAGCGCGCCGGCTTCGGCGAGCTCGTGATTTGCCTGCGCGCGAACGCGAAGTGGGCGTCGCGGGGAAGCGGTCTGCTGAGCGCCGCTCTCGACAATCCCAATCCCAAGCCGGAGTACTACGAAGCATACGAGCGCTGGATCCAGTCGGTCGTCGAGCGCTACGACGGCGACGGTCGCGACGACGTGCCCGGCTTGCGTTGGCCCGTGCGCTACCTGGAGATCGGCTCCGAGTATTCGAGCTTCGAGGGCGGTCCGGTTGCTCAGTATCTCGAAACGCTCGGCCGCGCCTATCGTGCAGCGCACCGGGCGTCCCCCGACGTGCTCGTCGCACACGCGGCGTTCATGCCGACCACCGCCTTCCGGATGCGACCGACGCCGACCGTCGAGGGCTACCGCGCGGCATTCAAGCAGATCGAGGTCGATCCGACCCATGGCCTCGACGATCTGTGGGCGATCCTCGACCACCCCGAGCTCTTCGACATCCTGAACTTCCACGCATTCGCCGCACCCAGCGAGATCGAAGACACGATGCGATGGCTCGACTTCGAGACCAAGCGCCGTGGTTACCGTAAACCCGTCATCATCAGCGACACCTTCCCAACGCCATTCATCGCATGGGGACCCGCGACCAGCTGCGACGGGCCGAAGGAGAAGCTCGGCAAGGTGATCCCGCCGGCGGTGGAGACCGACCGCTGCCGATTGGCGGATTTCTTCTCGAAGCTGGTGGCCGGCAACGACAAGACGCTGGCGTGGACCCAGGGGTTCGTCGCCGAGGACTCGGTACAGCGCGCCATCGTCGCCGCGGAGCAGGGGGTGCGGCTGATCGACCTCGCGTACACCACGGATCTGCCGTTCCTCACCGGCCGCTTGATGCGAGGCGGTGCCGGCATTCCCGCGTGGTCCGGTTTCGTGGAGCTCGCCGGCAAATGCATCGATTCACGGCGCCCTGCGTTCTACGCCACCAAGCAGATGATGGGTCACCTCCGCGACTATCGTGGCGTGCAGCGCCTTCCCCATCCCGATCCCGAGGTCCGCGTCTACCAGATCCGTTTGCCGGGCGCGTCGCGATGGGTCGCCTGGCTCGATCCCCAGCGGGTGGTGCTGCCCGGCGAGGAGATCCCGCGTAAGTCGGTCCGCCTCGCCGTCGGCGCGGCGCAGGTCACGCTGGAACCCGTCATCACCGCACGCGGGCAGACCGCGCCGGAGCGGACTGGTATTCCTGCACCGGACGGCCGCGCCGACGTGACGCTCACGCCTCGGCCGGTGTTCATCGTCCCATCGGCCTGAGCGGCGGTTGCTGCCGCCGTTTCGTCGCTCGCGCGATTGAAGTAAAAGATCCTTCGGGACGTGGCCGCCGCGGCCACGTTTCCGCCCGAGGATCCGTATGCCGACCACCTGGCGACCTCATCTGGACCGCCCGTTCCGTCTCGAGGACTACCTGCTCTTCGGCGTGTTGCTGACGCTGCCCCTCGAGGGCATGGGGCTCCTCAAGCGCGCCGGCGCCGGCGGTGGATTCGCCGGTGGTCTGACGATCGCCAAGATCTTCATCCTGCTCGCGCTCTCTGCATGGGCGGTCCGAACGCTGATCACCCAGGATCAGTACCTGCTGCGAGCGCTCTTCGGTCACAAGACCAGCCTCTTTCTGATGGGCTCGCTCCTGGTGGCGTTCTCCTCGCTGGTACAGACCAAGATCCGGCCGTATTTCGGCCAATTCTTCGTGCAGGCCGTCAGCTTGTTCCTGCTCTACTTGCTCATGGTGGGCGTGATTCAAGCGCGCACGAGGGTGTTCCAATGGGCGCTTGCGGCGCTGCTCATCGGCACCCTCCCGAGCTCGCTGGGCGGGGTCTACGAAGCGCTCACCGGAAACCTGATCATGAAGGGTCGCATCCAGACGCCGCTCGGGCCGGAAGCGCTCACGCAGCAACGAAGCCTGTACAAGTCCGAATCCGGCCGATACCGGATCGCCAGCTTCTCCGGCGACACGGGCATTCACGGCGTGCACTGGGCCGTGTACGGGCCGATGAGCCTGGCCGTGCCGTTTCTCTTCCGACGGCGCTGGCTCAAGCTCGCAGGCTGGGGCTTCGCGATGCTCACCGTCGTGAACTGCCTCGGCACCGGAACCCGGACGGGGATGGGGTCGCTGTTGTTCGGGGTGCTGGCGTTCTTCGCGCTAGCGCGGATTCCGCACAAACCGCAGATCGCGGCGGCGGCGATCGTCGCCGCGCTCTGTCTTGGCATCATGATGGGTGCGCCGCTCGAACGCATTCTCGGCAAGGAGCACAAGGCGGAGACGTCCACCGCGTGGCGCTTCGCGATGTCCAAGATCGCCATCCAGATGATCGAGGATCACCCGTTGCTCGGTGTCGGTGTCGGGAACTATGTCGGTCTCTACTACAAGTACTGCGAGCGGGTGCCCGAGGCGAACCGCACTCCGGTCATCATGCACAACGGATACCTGGCGGTTTGGTCGGAACAGGGCACGCTGGGGCTCATCTGCTTCCTCGGCTTCTTCGGCTCGGTGGCTTACACGCTATTCCGGACGGTGCGCCATCCGGCGAACCGCTACGTTCACTTCGCCGCCGCCGGGCTCTTCGGGGGACTGGTCGCGCACCTCATGACTCAGATCGGCTATCCGCTGCTCGGCGACGAGCTCGGCTACTGGCTCATGGGGTTCGGCGTGACCTTGGGCGAGGTGAATCGCCGGATGCTGGGCGAGTACCCGTTCCGCGGCCTGGCTGAGTCGGTATCGTGGTCGTCGCTCCCTGGTGGCGTGCCTGCCGCCGCGCCGGCTTGAGGATCGCGAGAGGTACGCGCGGGCTCGAAGTGACTCCGCCCACAGCGCAGCGCTGGGGGGCGGGTGGGGGCACTCGGGCTCGTGCTATGGTTGGAGGATCACCTTGAAGCGTCGCGCGCGTTTGCACTGCGCACCAGCCTCGGGGCCGTTTCCCGGCCGCGAGCCAACCCGGTGCGGCGAGCAGGTGCCAGACTCACGGTTCGTCGCCGGGGCGCGCTAGCGTGGACGCAAGTACGCATCGTGAGGCCCATGAGCTCCGCGCCCAACGCCAGCACCGCCGAGCCTGACGTCACGCTCGGGATCATCACCTGGAACGCCAAGGCGCTGATGCGCCAGCTCCTCGACTCGATTCGGGAGAACGTGCACGGCGTAGCCTACGAGATCGTGGTGGTCGACAACGATTCGCGCGACGGCACCAAGGAGATGATCAAGACGGAGTACCCCGAGGTTCGCCTTTTCGAGAACGAGCGCAACGTGGGGGTGGGACCGGCGCGCAACCGGTTGTTGCGCGAGTCCCGTGGGCGCTACGTCTTGAGCCTCGACAACGACACCACGATGCTGCCCAACGACGCAGTCGCGATCCTGGTTCGTACCATGGACGCGCACCCGAACGCGGCGGTGAGCGGGCCCAAGCTGGTTTACAAGGACGGTAGCCTCCAGCTTTCCTGCCGGCCGTTCCCACGCCCGCTCAACATCCTGCTGGAAGGAACCGCGCTCCGGCGCTGGTTCGGCACCACGCGGTGGGTGCTCGATTACACGCTCGAGCGCTGGGATCACGCGAGTTTGCGCGAGATCGACTGGATGTACGGTGCGGCGCTGGTGATCCGCCGCGACACGCTGCCCAAGCTGGGGCTCTTCGACGAGGGCTTCTTCTATCTCTACGAGGACGTCGAATTCTGCCTGCGCGCGAAGCGACTCGGTCACCAGATCTTGTACATCCCGGACGCCGTGATCTGCCATCACCTCGAGCGGGAAGGGCGCACCGTGTTCTCGAAGACGCTTCAGGTCCACGTACGCAGCATCCTGCGTTACCTGCGGCGCCTCTACTTCGGATATCCCGACGGCTTTCCCGGCGTCGCACGGGTGACGGCATGAGCGGCGAGAGTGCCACGCCCCATCCCACGGTCTGTGCCTTGTGTGGCGCGGAGCAGCCACGGCTGCGGTATCGCCTCGAAGGGTTCGACACTGTCGAGTGCCCCCGTTGCGGGCTGGTTTGGATCGTGCTGCAGCTCTCCGAGGACGAGCTGCGTCGCCTCTACGGGGCCGAGTACTTCGAGGAGCGCGGCACCTACTTCTTCGACAATGCAGTGGCGGCGCCGGGCAGCGGCGACGAGACCGAGGTCATTCGCGACTTCCGACGGGGCGTGGATCGCATCGAGCGCTTCCGGAAGGGTGGACGCCTGCTGGACGTCGGCTGCGGTGTGGGCGTGTTCCTGGGCGTGGCCAAGGGGCGTGGCTGGGACGTCACGGGTGTGGACGTCTCGGAGTTCGCGTCGCGCTATGCCCGCGAGAAGCTCGGTCTCGACGCCCGCACCGGCAAGCTCCACGAGATCGGCTTCGACGACAAGAGTTTCGACGTCATCACGCTGTGGGACGTCTTCGAGCACTTCCCGGATCCCGCCCGCCAACTCGCCGAGGTGCACCGTCTCCTCAAGGACGACGGCGTCATCCTGCTCGACACCCCGAACGAGCGCGGCTTGCTGCGTGAGATCGCGCGCTGGGCGTACAGGCTCTCCGGTGGTTCCTTCCAGTATCCAGCGCGCAAGCTCCACCACGTCTACCATCTCTTCTACTACTCGCCGGACACGCTGACTCGCATGCTCACGAACGCCGGCTTCGAGATCGTCGACTTCGAGAAGAAGGTGATTCCGCCGCTCAAGGCCCGTGGCTCGGCGCTCGAGAAAGCGATGGTGGGCGCCTTCGGCAGGGTGGAGCGCTGGCTGGGGCGCGAGTTCGAGCTCCTGGTGATCGCGCGCAAGAGCGGCCAGGCGAAGGCGGGCACGGAGGCGGCATCGTGAGAGCGTTGGGCAACGCGCTCATCCTGGGCGGCGGCATCGGCGGTCTACGGGTCGCGAACCTGCTGGCAGAGAAGGGCGTCTCGGTCACGATCCTGGAGCGGCTCGATGAGCCCGGCGGGCTCTCGCGTTCCTTCGAGCGGGGCGGCTTTTCGCTCGACATCGGGCCACACGCGTACTACGCGGGCCAGGCCGCGCTCTACCGCGACTGGATCGGCGGCGCGAACCTTCTCGACGTGAAGGGAATCTACGGCGTGGGTTACAAGCGCCGCCAGATCACCACGCCGATCAATCCCACCAACCTGATCAAGAACCTGCCGGTGGGCGATTCCGCGCAGCTCGTGCTCGACATGGCGTTGCGCAAGACCTTGAAGCGCGGTCAGGCGGCGCCCGAGCACTTCGAGAACGTCGATCAGCTGATCCAGCAGCGCTTCGGCGAGAAGGTCACGCAATTCTTCTTCCGCGATTACATACCCAAGGTCACCGGGCTCTCCGCGCGCGACGTCCACGAGGACTGGTTCCTGGAGCGCGATCGCTTCTACAAGGAACACAACCTCTGGGCAAACCTGATCAAGACGGTGTTGCGGATGGTGAAGCCGGAGAAGACGGACGGCGCTGCGGGACAGCACGGAACGCTTCAGTTCCTGTACCCGAAGGACGGCGCCGGCCAGATCATCCGAGGGCTGACCGACCGCGTGCGTTCTCAGGGGGTCGATATCAAGCTCGGTTACACGGTCACCGCCGTCGAGCCGCACGGCGATGGGCCGGTGACCGTGCGGGCACGCAACGCCTCGGGTTCCGAGGAAGTGTTCGAGGCGGATGCGGTGGCGAGCACGATTCCCGTGACCGCGCTCGCCGCGGGATTGCGCCCGGCGGATCCGGGGCTCATCGAGGCGACGAGCAAGCTGCGCTACAGCGCGCTCCGGATGTTCTACTTCATCCTCGATCGCCCCCGGCTCTCCGACAAGATCCAGATCTATTTCCCCGAAAAGAAGTACCTGTTCAAACGCATCTACGAGACCCGCAACTTGAACCCGGAGATGGGCTCCGCCGGGCGTACCGCGATCTCGGTCGAGGTCTGCATCAACCCGGGTGATGCCAACGATCAGCTCCCGGCCGAAGCGATCCAGGAGCGCCTGGTGGGCGAGCTCGGCGATTTCTACGGTGTCGGGCGCGCCGAGGTCGTGGACTGGTTCACCCAACGCGTCACCGAGTGCTACTCGGTGTACGCCAACGACTATCGGCGCAACCTCGATCCCCTGGTCCAGAAGCTCTTCGCCGAAGATCGCGTCGTGGCATTCGGACGCACGGGCGCGTTCCGCTACAACTTCTTGAGCGATCGCGTGCTTGCCGCGTCGGCCAAGGTCGCCGATTACCTGCTGTCGGGCCGGAACAAGAAGGACGTCCTCGGCCAGCCCGATCCCAAGAATCCGTTTCTCTGAGCGCGAATCCACGAGTGAGGTTCGATTCCGTGAGCACTCCCGAACCACAGCAGAGCGACACCGGCGGTCGCAAGAAAGAGCAGATCTATGCTTCCGAGGCCGCCTTCTTCGACGCCATCGCCGAAGGCGAGGTAGAGGCGCGCTACGGCGGTGAGCTCAAGATCCGCCCCGAGGAGCACCTCGCGACACTGCAGCTCTACGGGCTGACCGAGGATCTGACCGGGAAACGCGTCGTCGACTGCGCTTGCGGCACGGGTTTCTTCTCTTCGTTGCTCGCGATGCGAGGTGCCGAGGTATGGAGCTTCGATCTCTCGCCTCGCTGTGTGGAGGTCACCCAGGAGCGCGCCCGTGCCAACGGCGTTGGTGAGCGAGTTCACGCGAGCGTCCAGCCTTTCGAGCACCTCGACTACGAGCCCGCGTCGTACGACTACATCGTCGGAAAAAACATCCTCCACCACATCCCCAAGATCGAAGAAGCGGGCGAGGTGATGTACCGGCTGCTCAAGCCGGGCGGGAAGGCGCTCTTCTACGACCTGCAAGCGACGAACCCGATTCTCATGTTCTTCCGTAAGCACATCATCGGGAAGATCTCGTTCATCCCCAAGCGCGGCACTCCCGACGAGCATCCGCTCACCGCGGACGAGGTCGAGGCGCTCTCCAAGGTCTTCGAGGGGCGCATCAAGGTCTCGTACCCGAAGTTCCGATTCTTCGGGAAATTCGATCGCCAGATCTTCGCGCGCCGCGTGAAGCTGGTGAGCCTGATCTGCGACGGCCTCGATCGCTTCATCTACGACCATTTCCCATCGCTTCGGAAGTACAGCTACAAGATCTTCGTCGAGCTCACGCGCTGAGTCGACGGCTCGGCAGAGCCGCGTCCGCTCCGTTGCATGCGGTCGAGCGCGCGGCCGCGTGCCGGCGCGAGCCCGTTCGGCCAAGCGGATCGCTCGAGACCAGGAGCTACCCCCGTGACCGGCAGTCGCGCAGTCGAGCCGCGTGTGTACCAGGTGCTGGTGGGCTTGGCGCTTCGTGGTGCGGAGGTGCACGCGATCCGGCTCGCAACCCGGCTCCGCGAGCGCGGTGTGGCTGGCGGTTTGATCTTCAACTACGACAACGAGCCCGCCTCCGACGCCCGTGCGCGCGGACTCGAGGTGCACGTCGTTCCCAAGACCCGTCGCGGCGATCCCACCGTGATCCCGCGCCTCGCGGGCACGATCCGGCGCCTCGGCGCGGATCTCATCCACACGCACCTGGTGAACGGCAACTTCTTCGGGCGCCTGGCGTCGCTCTTCGTGCCGGGTCTCGCCGTGATCTCGACGGTGCACAACTACGGTGACGCGCTGGTGGCGGTGCGCAACGAGCGCGAGCGACGCTTCATCTACCAGCAGGACATCTGGACGAGCGTCCTCGCAGACCGGGTGATCGCAGTCACGGAGAGCCTGCGCGAGCAGCTCGTGGCCGACGGCATGCCGCCCAAGCGCGTGGTGTCGATCCTGAACGGCGTCGACACCGAGCGCTTCGATCCGGGGCGAGTCGCGCGAGGGGCGTTTCGGGCCGAGCTGGGCCTTTCGCCGGAAACGTGCCTCTTGGCCTCGGCCGGCCGGCTGGTTGCGCCAAAGGGTTTCGATCGTTTCCTGGAAGTGGTCGCAGGGCTGCGCCAGCGCGGCATCGATGCCGCTGCGCTGATCCTCGGCGACGGTCCCGAGCGTGAGTCGCTGCTCGCGCAGGCGAACCGACTCGGGCTGACGAACCACGTCTTCTTGCCCGGCTACCGCGACGATCTCGAGCAGGTCTACGCCGACATCGACGGCTTCGTGCTTTGCTCGGAGACCGAGACCACCTCGCTGGTGACGCTCGAGGCGATGGCCATGGAGAAGCCGGCGGCGGTGTGGGCGGTCGGCAGTCTGCCCGAGGTGCTCGCCGGCGAGACGGCGGGATTCCTCGTGCCACACGGAGACGTGGTGGGGCTCGTCGACGCGGTGGCACGCTTCGCGGCCGATCGGGCGCTCGCGTCGGCGATGGGGAAGGCCGGGCGAGCGATCGTCGAGGAGCGGTTCTCGGAGCGTGCCCAGATCGTCGCCACGGTCGCGGTGTACGGCGATGCGCTCGCGCGCCGTGGCAAGCACTTCGCCTGCCTCGAGACTGCGGCGCGCAGCGCGGCCGTTTGACGCGGTGCCACCTCGGTGAGCTCGGGATTCGTAACCAGGGAGCGTGTGTGATGAAGGTGGTGATGGTGAACTCGGTGTCGTTTCTGCCCACGCAGGGACGCTATCGGTGGGTGTACGCCCAGGCCAAGAGCCTCGTCGACGCGGGGCACGAGGTGCATCTCTTGGCGTGGGATCGCAGTCTCGAGGCGCCCGAGAGGGAAGACATCGATGGCATCCAGGTGGAGCGGATCCGTGTCAAGGCGGGCTTCGGCCGTCTGTCGCCGATTCGCACCGCGTTCCGGCTGTTGTGGTTCCACCTGCGCCTGCTGCTGCGGCTGCTCAAGATCAACGCGGACGTGCTGCACACCTTCAACCCCGACGTGATTCCTCCCGTGGCATTGGTCTCGTGGATCCGGCGCAAGCCCCACGTCATGGCGCTGATCGAACCGCACTACTACTACAACTGGCCGGAGCGCGTGAGGCCGCTCATCAAGGTGCTCGATGCGGCCGAGCGCCACTTCGCGCTGCGCGCCAGCGCGGTGGTGGTCCACAACCTCTACCAGGTGAACAAGTTCACCCAGATGGGTGTTCGACGCGTGGTGCACCTGGCGCAGGTGCCGGACCGCGCGCTCGCCGACGACGAGCTGCCGGATCGGTCGAAGCGCACGGGAACGGTGGTGTTCGGCCGGATCGGGACGGTCTTCGGAGGCATCAACGGCATCGAGGAGCTGATTCCCGCGTTCAAGATGGTTCTCGACGACGGACACGCGGCGAAGCTGTTGATTGCCGGTCGGGTGTCGCCGGAGTTCGAAGGGGAGTTCGCCAAGCTCGTCGCCCCGCTCGGCGACGCCATCGAGGTCACGGGTGCCTTCCATCCCAACGACATCGCCAAGCAGTACGACCGCATCGACGTCTCGATCCAGCTCACCCCGCGCACGATCTTCTACCGCTACATCACGCCCACCAAGTTCACCGACTCGCTCGCCCATGGCGTACCTGTGATCTCGTCCGCCATCGGTGACGTCCCGTACCTGGCGGAGAAGACGGGCGCGGCGATCCTCGTCGACGAGACCGATCCGAAGAGCATCCACGACGGCATCACGCGGCTCATCGAGGATCGCGAGCTCCGATTGCGCATGGGGGAGGCGGGGCTCGAGCTGGTTCGCAGCGAGTACTGCTGGGACCGCATGCAAGTGCGGCTGCTCGATCTCTACCGGTCGCTCGATCCCGCGCGCGCACCGGCCTGAGCCCTCCCGCTGGCCGAATTCGCACGAGGATCGAGCGCGCTCGCGGCGAGTCGTTGGTTGGACGTTGCTCGCGACGCTGTGCGACACTCAAGGGTGATCGATCGCCGCCCCGCGGCGTGCTCGTCTCGGCGACGAGCTGGGGGTGCCGCGGAAATCCGCCGCGACCGGCGGCCTGTGTGCTGGAGGACGAAGTGGACGTGACGACGACGGATTCCGCCGCGGCGAGCCCAGGCGAGTCGGTGATGGTGTCGCTCCTCGAGCCACCGCTACCGATCCAGATCCAGCTCGAGCCGACGACGGTCTGCAATCTCGACTGCATCATGTGTCCCATCAACTCGCTGCAGCGGGACAAGAACATGATGACGTTCGACGAGTTCAAGACGCTCGTCGGACGATTCCCGAATCTCGAGCGCATCACGATGCACGGCATCGGCGAGCCGCTCATGAACCGCGACTTCCTGAGGATGGTCGAGCACGCCAAGTCGCGGGGTATTCGGGTCTACTTCAACAACAACATGACCTACATGACCGAGGCGAACGCGCGGAAGCTGCTCGAGCTCGGTGTAGACGAGATCCGCACCAGCCTCGACACACCCTACAAGGACGAGTACGCGCGCATCCGCCCGGCCCGAAACCAGCGGACCAACTTCTTCGACGAGGTGGTCGAAAACGTCCGCACGCTGGTGAAGGTACGGAACGAGATGGGGTCGACGACCAAGATCAAGCTGGTCGGCGTGTGCATGGACGAGACGATCCGCCAGATGCCCGATCTCACCCGCCTCGGCCTCGAGCTGGGCGTCGACGAGATCATGATCCAGAACATGCAGCTCTGGAGCGGCAAGGACGAGTTCCGCGAAGACCGCGAGAGCAAGGTCGTCGCCGACCAGGTGATGGCCCAGGTCTACGAAGAGTGCCGGGACATCGCCGCCGGCAAGGTGCCGCTCAAGATGTGGCACCCCGGCGTGAGCCACGGTTGCAACTGGGCGGAGACATCCTGCTACGTCACCGTGGACGGCTACGTGACCCCTTGCTGCAACTGCCCCGATCCGAAGGTCAAGAACTTCGGCAACCTCAACGAGAAGAGCCTCGAAGAGATCTGGTGGAGCGACGACTACAAGGAGTTCCGCCGGCAGCTCGCGTCGCCCGAGATTCCGCCGATCTGTGACGGTTGCGTGATCTACGGGGGGCGGTTCAAGGAGTACTGAGGCGCGTCGCCGTAGGCCGAACGGCCTTGGCGCTCGCCCCAGCGCTGTAGTAAGAAATCGCGGTTTCGGCTGGCCCGAGTCGCGGTTTGCCGCCGTCGGCGCCTCCACGCGAGGCGCGGCGAGAGCGCGAGCCGACAGGATGGTTCCGAAGATGAAGAGCCTCCCGCTCGTCGTACCCGCCGCAGGGCGCGGCACCCGCGCGCTGCCCTACACCATGGAGCACCCCAAGGCGCTCCTCGAGGTGGACGGCAAGACGTTGCTCGGCCAGGTCCTCGACCTCGGCGAGAGCATCGGTGTCGAGCGCGCGTACATCATCGTCGGCTTCCAAGCCGACGAGGTGAAGAAGCGATTCGGTGCGCGCTACCGGTCGATGAGCATCACCTACGTCGATCAAGCCGAGCAGCTCGGGCTCGTCCACGCCATCAGCCAGCTCGAAAAGCACATCCGCGAAGACTTCATGATGATGCTGTGCGACGAGATCTACTTCGACACCCGCCACAACGACGTCATGCCCCACTTCCGTAGCATCAACCCGGACGTGCTGTGCTGCGTGATGAACGGGACGGTCGAGGAAATCCAGAAGAACTACAGTGTCGAGTTCCAGGGCGAGCGCATCACCAAGCTCATCGAGAAGCCCACCACCGGGCAGATCACGAACTCGTTCATGGGAACCGGCACGGTGCTCTTCCACCCGAGCGTGTTCGAGTACATCGAGCGCACTCCGGTCAACCCGAAGCGCAATCAAAAAGAGCTTGCCGACCTGCTCAACGTGATGATCCAGGCGGGTCGGAACGTCAGCTTGTTCGACATCGGCGGCTCGTACGTCAACGTGAACTACGCCGACGACTACGAGCGGCTCACGAAGAAGATCCACGCGGCGGTGTAGCTGCGGGGGGCTTTTCAAGCCCCCCGCCCATCGCGGCCAAGCCGCGATGGGGCCCACCCCCGAGTCGCCTCGCTTCGCTCGTCGGCTCGCCTGCCGGCTCGCGGAGGGATTGACGGCGCGCGTGGAGATCGGTGCGCCGGTCGGCTGTCGGGGTGGGAGATTGGGGCTGTTCCAGCCCCTCGCCCGTCGCGGCTGAGCCGTAGCGGGGCCCACCCCCGAGTCGCCTCGCTTCGCTCGTCGGCTCGCCTGCCGGCTCGCGGAGGGATTGACGGCGCGCGTGGAGATCGGTGCGCCGGTCGGCTGTCGGGGTGGGAGATTGGGGCTGTTCCAGCCCCTCGCCCGTCGCGGCTGAGCCGTAGCGGGGCCCACCCCCGAGTCGCCTCGCTTCGCTCGTCGGCTCGCCTGCCGGCTCGCGAAGTGGCGGGCGTCGCACCTCGAGCCAACGCCCGGGAATCGGCGGGAGGGCAGTCGATCCCTCGACGGCCCAGGACGACCCGAGGCGCCATGCGTCCGCTGCTTTCCCCCGGACGTGGCGCGGCACAGCCACTAGGTCGGGAGACCCACTCGAGGCAGCGTCGAACGGCAGTCGTCGACTCTCACGCGCGCCGGGGCGGCACGGGCGATGCGATGCCGAGCATCTCGCTGAAGTAGCGATCGAGCTCGTCGAGCGAAGCTAGATCGCCTTTTCCCTGATAGGCGAAGACGCGCCGCGCTTCCTCCAGTATGTGGTGGGCTCGTGGCAGTCGCAGCTCCCCTTGGGATCCATACACCACACGATTCCAGTCGGTCGTCGCGGGAGTCACCGGCCGTACGCGCATGGGATGAGCAAAGAGCCGGAACGACACGAGTAGCCCGAGCAGGACTCGCAGCGTCTCGTGTGGGTTCATGAGGATCAATGCGTCCGTCCAGCCGCGTTCCTTGGCGAGGCGCACGAAGTCGTCGCCCTCGGTACGCGTGTGCGCGCCCTCACCCGCGACGAGCACGATCTCGTCCGTCGGGACCCCCAGCCCTTCCAGTGTTCGCCGCCACGCGGTGCAGCCCTGGTACGTTGTGGTGTCGGGCGAGCGCTCGGCACCGGTGCCGGGGATCGCCACCAGCTGCGCGAGGCCCGCGTGATGCAGCTCTGCCGCGAGGTGGAGGAGTCCCTCGTTCGCGGGAGGCTCGTGCTCCCAGTTCCCCGGACAACGGCTGAAGACGAACGCTATCGGGTACGGCTCGCTCGGGCGAAGCCAGGGACGCAGATGCCAGGGGTCGAGAATACGGTCGAGATCGGTCACGGCGAGCGGCTCTGGGCTAGGTAGGTGATGTCTGGGATCTACGGTGGTCGTGCTACGCGACGGTATAGCGGAGGCTCGTGCGTGAGGGAGCGGTACGGACTGCGGATCGTACCGGCGATGGAGCGAAGATCGCGATCGGCAGGCGCTCGGCTGCCGACACGCTTGCCGATGAGGTGACGCCGGTGCCGCCCAGCGGCGGAAAAGGCAGCGTCCGTGATGATCGAAGCTGCGCCGCGGAGCCGCTACGTCGCGATCTCCCCGCAACGGGTGTGTGAATCGGTTGCGGCTGTAGGAGAGCCGTGATCATCAGCAGGGTGCTCGCTCGAGTGCCGTATCCCTCCAATCGGCTGCCTGTAGCCGAGAAAGAGCTGGGACGCGCGCACTTTCGGGCTCATTCCGTGTCACTATTGTGAAGTGACCGAAGGCGCCGACTGGCGGGTCAGAGCTTGGGAGCGTCACCCCAACGCTCACGCGCACGAGGTCTTCACTGCCGAGATCCGGGCTGAGGGAATCACGCCAGCGAGCGCCCACCCAGCTCGGCCCAGTGAGGGTGGATTTCTCAGGGCTCTGCGGTGGCCACGGTCTCGCGAGCGTCCGGCGGGGATCGTCGAGGAGGGATGAGATGTCGATCGCGACTGGATCGGCCCCGCGGGCTCGAGGTGACGAGTTCGTCGCAACACCGGCTTCGGTCGGTCTGCTCTGGCTCGGAATTCTCGTCTTCCTCGCGGCGCGGTCCTGGGGTTGCGTCTCGTCGCCACCCCTGAATGCGGAGGACGGCACGAAGGTGTTCGCGTACTTCTACGCGAACCGCGGTTTGTCGACGCTGGTCTTGCCCAAGGGCGGGTACACGACGCTCGTCGCCAACGTCATCGGGTTCACGGCCGTGCGCATGCCGCCGACGTGGATCCCGTACGTGCTGACCTGGTGTCCGCTGATCATCACCTCGCTGGCCTACTCGCTGCTGGCGTGGCCGCTGTTCCGGCGGTGGATCCCGTCCGACGCGCGGCGATTCTGCATCTGCGTGGCGATCGCGGCGAATCCGGTCGGGGGAAGCCTGCTCGTCTCGAACACCGACTATTCCACGTGGAACACGTTGTGGATCTTCTTCCTGCTCTCGATGGTTCCGCTCGCGAAACGTCCGGGCGTGAGGTTCGTCCAGATGGTCGCGCTCGCGATCCTCACCTGGTCTCATCCGATGACGATCCTCGCGGCACCGTTCTACCTCGCCCATGCGCGCCACGCGAGCCGAGAGGAAAGGCTGATCTACGCACTTCAGGTGATGCACCTCGTATTGCATCAGATGTATGGCACCGACCCGATCTTGGTGCGGGTGACTCGCGCACGTTTCGCCAGTGTGCCGATCTCGGAGCTCGTGATGCTGCGAGGGCTCGACACCGTCGAGATCGTCATGCGGCGTGTCTTCATTCGTACCCTCTTCGGTGATTCGATCGCAGATGCGGTCACGCGCACCTATCCCGGGATCGCGTACGTGCTCGCGAGCGCGCTCCTGCTCGGAGTCTGGCTCGACCGGGAGCGTGCCAAACGGGTCGCGATCCCGTGCGCGTACCTGGCCCTCGCCATCACGTTCTCGAACCTGATGAGCCGTTGGGGCTACGGAGTGGGAGCGATCGGCGAGAAGGCCCCGTACGCCGATCGTTACGGTTATCTCCCGTCCATCCTGCTCACCGCAGTGCTCGCCGACCGCGTGGCCGACTGGGTGATCGTGCGTGAGCGGTGGTTGAAGGGCGCGCTCGTGGCTGGCTTCATCGGCTGGATGGGCGCGCGAAACTCGCAGGAGCTTGGCCGTTATGGATTCGACGCGTCGGCCAACGGGCGTATCGTGCGCGAGTGCGTCGCGAGGCTGGCCGAGGCGCAACGGGCGCAGGCGCATGGCGTGGTCATTCGCTGCGAGAAGGGTAGCGGCGACTGGCCATTCGAGATCACGACGCGTTGACGGCGCTCCGCAGTCGCGGCGGACGTCGGATCTCCCTCGCCTCGGGGCGTATGGCTCGTGGACGCGGCGTCGGCCGCGCGCGAATCGTGTGCACGATCGGTATCGGCCAGCCGCTTGACATGCGGTCGCCGCTCGGCCACCTTTCGGGCTCGCCGCCTTGTTTATTTAATAAAACGACTTGTTCGATTAACTGAGCTACGCTGGCGGGGCTACTGGAGGGCAGGGCGTGGCGGAGGCGATCGGCGAGAGGATCAAGGCCCTTCGACTATCGAGCCAACTGACGCTTGAAGAGCTGGCCGCGCGGTCGAACCTCACCAAGGGGTTCATCTCCCAGGTCGAACGCGATCTGACGTCGATCTCGCTCGAGAATCTCACGTCGGTACTGTCGGCCCTCGACACCAGCTTGGCGGAGTTCTTCGCGGAGGAAGAGGAGAAGCCGGTCGTCTTCCGGAGATCGGATCGGCGATCGATGGAGTGGGGAGGGGTGGCGAACCTCGAGGTGCTCGTGCCCGGCGGTACCAACCGCACCATGGACCCGACGGTGGTCCACCTCGCCGCGGGCGAGGCCTTCGGATGCGAGCGACCCCACGAAGGTGAGGAGCTGGGGTACGTGCTGAACGGAACGATCCGACTGCGCGTGAGCAAGAAGACCTGGCTGCTCAAGGCGGGGGAGTGCTTCTACTACCGCGCAAACCGGCAGCACGGGATCACGAACGAGGGCTCGAACGAAGCACAGGTACTGTGGATCGCGTCGCCGCCACGGCTATGACGTGTTCCGTATCGACGGTGGGAAGGTGAACAGGGTCCGGGGCATGGTGCCCCGGGGGCGTTGCCGAAACACCATTGGGAGGATGGACCATGAAAGCGCTTGGGCGCCATCTCTTGGTGGAGTACAGCGGTTGCGATCACGCGACGCTGAAGGAAGTTCCACGCATCCAGGAGCTGATGGAGGAAGCGGCGCGCGTCTCCGGCGCGACGATCGTGCAGACCTGCTTCCATCAGTTCAATCCGTACGGCGTGAGCGGCGTGGTGGTGATCGCCGAGAGCCACCTCGCGATCCACACCTGGCCGGAGCACGGCTATGCGTCGGTGGACATCTACACCTGTGGCGACTCGGTCGATCCGTGGAAGGCGCACGAATTCCTGCAGCAAGCGCTCGGCGCCAGCGACGTCGAGACCAACGAGCTCTTCCGCGGCCAGCTCGGCGACGAGCCGTCCCACGCCGGCTACGGCAACGCCGCACTGCCGATCGTCCTGCATTCGTGACCGGCCGCGCGGCCGCTGGTCGCGCGTCGATCCTTCGTGCCACCGCTCGCGGCGAGCGGATGGAGGCCGTCCATGGAGCTTTGGTTCACGGAGGCGCATCCGTCGCAGCGCGGTCTGACTTTCCGCGTGCGGCGCGTGCTCGAGTCCAAGCAGAGTTGCTACCAGCAGATCGACATCCTCGAGACCGAGGATGGTGCGCGGCTTTTCGTGCTCGACGGCATGGTGATGCTCACCACGCGAGACGAGTTCGTGTACCACGAGATGCTTGCACACGTGCCGCTATTCGCGCACCCGGAGCCGAAGCGCGTGCTCATCATCGGCGGCGGCGACGGCGGCACCGCGCGTGAGGCCATCAAGCATCCCACGGTCGAGCACGTCGATCTGGTGGACATCGACGAGGACGTCTTCGAGCTCTCGCGCAGGCACCTGCCCGAGACCGCGAGCTCGTTCGACGATCCGCGCGTGCACCTTCGCGCCGAGGACGGTGCGGCGTTCGTGCGTGACGCCAAAGAGCCGTACGACGTGGTGCTCGTCGACTCCACCGAGCCCATCGGGCCGGGGGCGGTGCTCTTCGGTGCCGAGTTCCACGCCGACATCCACCGCGCGCTGACGCCCGACGGGATCATGGCGTGTCAGAGCGACACCCCGTTCTTCGACGGCGAGACCATCCGTACGCTGCATCGTGTGGTGCGGCCGATCTACCGTTCGCTCCATCTCTACTTGGCGTCCGTGCCTGTCTACCCGAGCGGATTGTGGAGCTTCACACTCGGCACGAAAGGCGGTGCCGCGGGCACGCGCCCGAAAGCCCTGCGCACACCGCCCGCCGCGTGGAATCTCCGCTACTACAGCGCGGAGATCCACGACGCCTGCTTCGCGCTCCCGCCCTTCGTGGCCGAGCTGGTGGCGTAGTCCGGTCGTCGCGCGCGCGAGGTCAGCCGGTACGCCGCGCGATGACGGCGACCGTCCAATCCTTTGCGCTGGGCCGTCCGGCGAGCTTGCCGAACGGCACGATCGCAGCGGGCACGAAGCCGGCGGCGGCGAGCGCGAGGCCGAGCTCGCGCGGGAAGAAGTGGCGCATGGGATGGGTCTCGACCACGCGCTCGACGCGACCCCGCCCCTGCCATCGCTCGGTCGTGAATCGGATGTCCGTCACCTGTCGCATCCAATCGGTGCGACACGACGCGGTGCGCACCAGCCGCTCGCTTCCGAGGACGACCTCGCGGCGGTTCGTGTGGGGTGGCTCGGCCAGGACCGCGGGTCCGAACCACACGTCGAAGATCAGGAGCCCGCCACGCCGCAGATGGGTTGCGGTGGTGGTCAGCGCTGCAGTGAGGTCGGCATCCGAGACCAAGTAGCCGAACACGGCGAACATCGCGATTGCTGCATCGAATCGCCGGTCGAGCTGCACGGTACGAAGGTCGCCGCGGTGTACTTCCGGCGGGAGCGCGTTCGAGCGAAATTTCTCCTGGTACTGCGCGAGCATCGCGTGCGAGCGGTCCACGCCGGTGACGCGAAACCCGCGTTGCGCCAGCAGCAGGTCGTGATTGCCAGTCCCGCAACCGAGGCTCAGCACGTCGTGGACGGGTCGCGCGGCATGGCGGCGGAAGAGACGCTCGAGGAAGCGACACTCGCCGGCGTAGTCCTTTCGGGCGTAGATCCCGTCGTAGAGCGACGCGTAGCGCGGGCCGAAGACTCGCGGCGTGCGCGCTCGTTCAGCCATGGCGCGCGACGCTGCGGATCGCGTCCGCTACGTAGGCGATGTCGTCCGCACTGAGCCCAGGCCCCGAAGGCAGGTACAGACCATCGGCGGCGAGGTGCGTGGAGATCGGAAACGACCGCGGAGCCTCGTCGCCGACGGCGCGCAGATACGGCGGTTGCACGTGGAGGGGCTTGAAGAAGGGGCGGGTCTCGATGCCGCGCTCGGCGAGCGCCCCGGCCAATTCGTCTCGGGAGCGGCCGAAACGCGCCGCGTCGAGGGTGATACCGAACATCCAGTAGACGTTCTTGGCGCCGTCGCGCTCGACGGGTAGCGAGAGCCCGGCGACGCCACGCAGCGCGTCGCCGTAGAGCCGAGCGTTACGGCGCCGCGCCTCCACCAGCGCGTCCACACGTTCCATCTGCGCCAGGCCGAGCGCCGCTTGCAGGTTCGTGAGCCGGTAATTGAAGCCGACGTCGGCGTGGAAGTAGTCGCGCGGCCGATCGAGGGGAAAGCACAGGTTGCGGAAGTAACGGCAGCGATCCGCAAGACCCGAGTCCGACGTGACCACCATGCCGCCCTCGCCGGTGGTCACGATCTTGTTGGCGTAGAAGCTGAAGGTCGCGAGGTTGCCCAACGTGCCGGCGCGCCGCCCGCGCCATTCGGCGCCGTGGGCTTCGGCGGCGTCCTCCACCACGGCAGCGCCCATGCTGTCGGCCATTCCACGAATCGCGTCCATGTCGCACGGATGGCCGTAGGTGTGGACGGCGATCACCGCTTTGGTGCGCGGGCTGACGGCGCGCGCGAGCGCGTGCGGGTCGAGGTTCCACGTGTCCGCCTCGACGTCGACGAGCACCGGAGTCGCACCGCGGTAGAGCACCGCGAAGAGCACCGCCACCATCGCGAAATCCGGGATCACCACCTCGTCGCCGGGGCCGACGTCGAGCGCCGAGAGCGCGAGGTGGAGGGCGGCGGTACCGTTCGACACGCTCACGCCATGGGCGGCCCCGCACCACGCCGCGAAGCGCCGCTCGAACTCGCCCACCGCCGGTCCCACCGAAGAGATCCAGCCGCCGCGCACGGCCTCGGCGACGTAGCGCTCCTCGTTGCCGTCGAGAAGCGGCACGCACACGGGTAGGGTCCGCGCGACGCTCATCCGGGTTCGCGCGAACTCGCACGCCGCCGTTGCGTTCTCTCGAGAGCCGTGGCAAATCCAGTGCGCACACGAGAGTCCCGGGTGCCAATCGCGCGAGATGTGCGAGGTTCAACCGCTCCTGGCATCGGGGCACTCGATTGGGCCGTCATCGGATTGTCCCCGCGCCCGTGCCCTCTCTGAATCAGAAAGTGCTCGCGGTGGCGCGTCGATCAGGTCATTGGGCATGGTGGCTTTCAATCCTCGGCTTTCTCGGCGTACGGGTTTGGCTGTGGCGTTCGTCCTCATACGTCGCACTCCTGGGAGACTCGCCGGGGTATCTGGCTGCAGTCGGCTCAGCCTGGGGTGACCTCGGTCTGTGGTGCGGCGCCAGGCTACCGGTCCTGCCCGCTCTATACAAAGCACTCCACGGCAATCCTGAGGCTATTGCGCGCTTTCAGCTCGTACTATCCCTTGTCGCTTGGATCTGTCTTGCGTGGGCTGTCACGGTTGGGATCCGGGCGCACTGGCTTCGCATCTCCGCCTCGGTCGGGATCCTCGTGTTCGCGTCGATGCACGAGATCGTGTTGTGGGACCGCGAATTGCTGAGCGAGTCCGTCACTTTGTCGTTGCTCGCACTGTTCACGTCTGGCTGGTTTCTGTGGATCCATCGACCGACGCGTGGCCACGCTGGCTTACTGTGTACGACAGGTTGGCTGTGGGGGTGGACGAAGGACACGAATGCCTGGGTGCTTGCAATCCTGGGGCTCGCCTGCTTGCTAGCGGCGATTTGGGCAGAATCGCGCCGGGCTCACCTCGGGGTTCTCGCGGCGACGTTCCTGACAGCCTTCCTGCTGGTCGGTCATACGTCTGACCGTACCGTGGCTCTTGCAAACGCTCTGGCGCGAGAGCCCTGTACGACTGCACGAACCCAGATGGCGTTGGGAGCGCCGCGCTGGGCGTTCTCACTCACCAACGTCATCGGTTCGAGAATCGTTCCGAATCCCAAGTACCGGGCCTGGTTTGCAGCTCGCGGGATGCCGGACGACCCAGTGACTCGAGAGTTTCTGCAACGCTGGGTCGACGACGATGAGTTCCGATCGTGCCCCCCCGCGGACTTCGAGCCGATGCAGAACTGGGTCCGAACCGAAGGAAAGCGAGTCTACGTCCGATTTCTGGTATTCCACCCAACCTGGCTGCTGGAAGCGCCGCTCGCCGACGGGAACTCGTTGTTTGCTGCGTCGACTGCCTTTGCTGGCGAGGCGCTTCGCGAGCATGGGTTTCGGACGATCCTGCCTTCCAGTATCGAAAACATCCTGTTTGCGCGAACCATTGCTCACACGGCCGGCTTGGGAATGCTCGTGTTACTGGGCGTATCGCTCGCGTGCGCGATGATGTCGCGGAGCTCTTGCTGGCTGACGCCTCTTGGTCTCGTGGTCTTGGCGTGGCCGCACGCGCTCGTCGTCTGGCATGGCGATTCCATGGAAGTGAGCCGGCATGCACTTCAGATGAATGTGCATCTCAGGCTGGGAACGTGGGTCCTCGCTCTGCTCGTGCTCGACGCCATCGTCGCTCGACGGACAGGCAACGCTCGGTCTGAATGACTCTGAGCTACGTCCGACGGGTGTGGTTCACCCTGCCTCGAACCGCACTTTGTCCTCGACACCCGCGTACGGACCCTGCTTCACCTCCACGATTTCGGTGGGTTCGAGCATCGTGAAGCCGTGGCCGCCGGAAGCGAGCAGGATCACATCGCCACCCACGAGCTCGATCGAACGGATGGGCGAGCGATCGGGAGCGTAGAGGTCAACCCTCAAGCGCCCTGAACGCACGAACAGCACCTCCAACGTGTGCGTCACCTCGCGCGGTACGTCCTTGTGCACGTGCGGTGCAATGGTGTAGCCGGCCGGCCGCGCCATGCACGCGAGCTGCTGGGAGAACTCGTTGGGCGTGAAGAACTCGATCCCTTCGGGCCGATGATCGTGCGGCAGCACGATCGCGATCAGCGCTCCCGAGTGCTCGATGCGATGGATCATCGTGGCGCGAGGGCGATGCTCGGGCGGCGATTCATCGGTTTGCGCTCACTGCGGGCGCGTCTCGGGCGGGCTCGCGTCGATCCACATGCGGAACCAGAGCTCGAGCATCAGCATCGCCCAAAGTCGGGTGTGGTGCGAACGGCGGCCCGAGACGTGCTCGTCGATCGTCCTCTCGACCCAGCGAGGGCGGAACAGCGCACGCCGCCGCGCGGTGTCGTCGAGCAGCGTATCGCGGAGCATGGGCCTGAGCTCGGCTCGGAACCAATGATCGATCGGTACGCCGAACCCCATCTTCGAGCGATGGAGCAGGTCGTGCGGGAGGTGCGGCTCCATCGCTTCTTTGAGCAGCGACTTGAGCCCGCCGCGGAGCTTTTCCGCCACCGGGATCGTCGCGGCCCACTCCATGAGCACGTGATCCAGAAACGGCGAGCGGGCTTCCAGTGAGTGCGCCATGCTCGCGACGTCCACCTTCACCAGCAGGTCGTCGGGCAGGTAGGTGTGCAGATCCGCCCAAGAGGCGCCACCCGTCAGCGATGCCGCTCGGGCGAAGTAAGGGTCGAGCAATGCCAACGTCGAGCCGGTGAGCAACGGTCGCATCGCGTCGCCGTAGCCGATCCGCTTGTCCTCGTCGAGGAAATACACGATCGAGGGGGCGTAGAACTCGGCGGGTGTCGCACTCCAGGTGTGGAGAAGCCGCCGCGCGATGCGTACCACGGGAATTCGGGCAGTGAAGGGCGGGAAGACGTACGTGAGCCCCGATGCAAGCCGCCGGACGGTTTCGCTTGGCGAGCCGGCTCTGTCGCGGTCCCAGCAGCGTTGGTAGCGCGGATAGCCCAAGAAGCTCTCGTCACCGCCGTCCCCGTTGAGGGCCACCGTGACGTGGCGACGCGCCATCTGCGAGACGTAGTAGGTGGGCACCGCAGACGAGTCGGCGAACGGCTCGCCGTAGTGCCAGACCAGCTTGGGCAACACCTCCACGGCGTCGGGCTCGACGATCATCTCCTCGTGGTCGGTGCCGTAGCGCTCGGCGACCATTCGCGCCCAGTGGGTTTCGTCGTACTCGGCCTCGCGGAAACCGATGGAGAACGTCTTCACGCGGCCGGCGCCAGCTTGCGCCATCATCGCCACCACTGCCGAAGAGTCGACGCCGCCCGAGAGGAATGCGCCGAGCGGCACATCCGAGATCATGCGCAGCCGCACCGCCTCGCGCAGATGCTCGACGAGCTCGACCAGCAACTCGGCGCGGGGGCGCGGGCGAGTCGCGCCAGGATCAGGAAGGCGCCAATACTCTTCGATCCGGGGCTCACCCGCGCCATCCCACGTGAGGGTGTGCGCCGGAGGCAGCTTGCGGATGCCTTCGAACGCCGTCCACGGCGACGGCACGTACTGGAGGGTCAGGTAGTGGTGGATCGCCTGCAGGTCGGGCCGGCGCGGCATGCCCGGGAGCGCGAGGATCGCCTTGGTCTCCGAACCGAACACGAGCGCCCCATCGTGGAACGCGTAGTAGAGCGGCTTCTTGCCGACGCGGTCACGCGCCAGCACCAGGCGCCGTTCGGCGGCGTCCCAGACCGCGATCGCGAACATGCCGCGAAGCCGCGCGAAGACCTCAGTGCCCCAGTGCCGGTAGCCGTGAACGATCACCTCGGTATCCGAATGGCTGCGGAACGCGAAACCGTGCCCCTCGAGTTCGCGACGCAGCTCGAGAAAGTTGTAGATCTCGCCGTTGAAGACGAGGTGGACCCGTCCGTCCGCGCTCGCCATCGGCTGGTGGCCCGCGGGGCTCAGATCGATGATCGCCAGTCGTGTGTGTGCGAGGCCGGCGGTGCCATCGGTCCAGATGCCTGTGTCGTCGGGCCCGCGGTGGTGGAGCGTGGCGACCATTCGGCGGAGGCTCGTCGCCAGGTCGGGTGAGTCGCCCTGTTTCGTACTTCGCTGCAGACCCGCGATTCCGCACATGACGAGTCGTTCCTGAATCGGGGGGCGAGCATCGAGCGCCGTTGCTCGGCAGAGGTGCAGCCTTCGCGCACCGGAGTTGGCCAGCGCGAGTCATGCTCGATGGGCGGTCTCTTCCTATTGGATCCCCCGCCCGCTGTCGAGCGTGGCATCGTGACGTTGGGTGCGCCTCGTCACAGCCCTGGAACGTAGCGTGCGTGTTCGATCGGATTCGTCGGAGTAGCAGGCGCTCGATCGTCGGGTAGTGCGATCACGAACGCAGTTCCCGCCCTTTCGAGCCATACGCCACGGATCGTGGTCGGGTAGGCCGCTCACGATGTGCTCGCGATCGCTTCGTGAGCCTTTGTTATAATCGCGCGCGACGCCAGGTGTTCGAACCTCTCGACCTCGAGGCGACTCAGGAAGCAAAGCGCCACGGAGCCAAGCATGTGTCGTTCCATTCGCGTGGCCGCTTCATCGTGTTCGTCGTCCCGCTCATGACCGAACGCTCCTTCGGCCTCGCCGTCATCGGTTGCGGTCGCTGGGGCATCAATCACGTCCGCACGGCCGGCGCGGCGTTCGGAGACGAGCTGCGCGTCGTCTGCGATGCCGATGCCGCCGCGCGCGAGCGCGCGTGCGCCCTCGCGCCTCGGGCGCGTCCCGTCGCGACCATCGACGAAGTGCTCGCCGATCCGTCCGTCAGCGCCGTGGTGGTCGCCACACCCGCGATCACGCATCACGCGATCGCGCGGCAGGTGCTGGAATCCGATCGACACGTGCTGGTCGAAAAGCCGATGGCGCTCTTCTCAGAGCAAGCGCGCGAGCTCGATCGCCTGGCCCGTGCTCGTCAGCGCGTGCTGATGGTCGGTCACGTGCTGCTTTTCCATCCGGCGATCCAGGCCCTCAAGAGGCTCATCGACGACGGCCGCCTGGGCCGGCTCCAGTACCTCTACAGCAACCGACTCAACCTCGGCGCCGTGCGCAAGGAGGAGAACATTCTGTGGTCGTTCGCGCCGCACGACGTCTCGGTGCTGGATCACCTGATCGGTGACGAGCCGATCGACGTCCACGCCACCGGCGCCGTCTTCCTGCAGCCGGGCATCCACGACGTCACGCTCACCACGCTTCGGTATCCGCACAACGTCCACGCGCACATCCACGTTTCCTGGCTGCATCCGTTCAAGGAGCATCGCCTGGTGGTGATCGGCGACCGCAGCATGGCGGTGTTCGAGGATTCGCGCGCCGAGAACAAGTTGGTCCTCCATCCCAAGGGGATCGACTGGATCGAGGGCGAGCCACGCAAGCGCGAGGGCGACTTCGAGGTCGTCGAAGTCGCGAGCGACGAGCCGCTGCGCCGTGAGCACGAGCATTTCCGCGACTGCGTCCTAACCGGACGCGAGCCGCTCACGCACGGGCGTCACGCGATCAGCGTGCTCGAGGTGTTGGAGCGAGCGCAGCGTGCGCTCGAACCGGAGCGCGCGGCCAGCGAGACTTTGCCGGGCGCGGTGCGGTCCACTCCAGCTGAAGCGCCGTTTTTCGTCCATCCCACGGCGGTCGTAGACGAAGGCGCCACCATCGGCGAAGGCACCCGCATCTGGCATTTTTCGCACGTGCAGCCCGGTGCGTCGATCGGCAAGGGCTGTAGCATCGGGCAGAACGTCAACATCGCGAGCCAGGTGCGGGTGGGGAATCACGTCAAGATCCAGAACAACGTATCGGTGTACGAAGGCGTCGAGCTCGCAGATTACGTGTTCTGCGGACCATCGGCGGTGTTCACCAACGTGCGCAACCCGCGCAGCGAGTTCCCGCAGCGCGGAGCACGGCACTACGTGCCGACTCGTGTCGGTCACGGCGCCTCGATCGGTGCCAACGCGACCATCGTGTGCGGTACCACGCTGGGTCGATTCGCATTCGTCGGTGCCGGCGCCGTCGTGACGCGCGACGTGCCCGAGTACGCGCTGATGGTGGGCAATCCGGCTCGGCGCGTGGGATGGATGTGTCGCTGTGGCACGCGGCTGGTCATCGCGTCGGGACGAGGCGGCTGCGAACGCTGCGAGCGCGAGTACCGCGAGGAGCGCGACGTGCTTCGTTGCGTCGGAGAAGGGGAGAGCGGATGACGGACATCCGAGGCAAGCGGGTGTTGGTGATCGGCGGCGCAGGGTTCATCGGCTCGCACCTCGTCGACCAGCTCGCTGCGACGGATCTCGGCGAGATCGTGGTCTACGACGATTTCTCGCGGGGCACGCGCACGAACCTCGCCGCGGCGCTCGCGGACCCGCGGGTGCGGGTGTACGACGTCGGCGGCAACATCCTCGAGACCGACATCCTCTCGTCCGCGGTGAAGGGTTGCGACTACGTCTTCCATCTCGCGGCGCTGTGGCTGCTTCAATGCCACGAGTACCCGCGTGCGGCGTTCGACGTGAACGTGCGGGGCACGTTCAACGTGCTGGAGGCGTGCCGCGACCACGCCGTGAAGCGGCTCGTGTTCTCGTCTTCGGCTTCGGTCTACGGCGACGCCGTCGAGATCCCAATGACCGAGGACCATCCCTTCAACAACCGC
>CAYVDO010000018.1:0-38194 GCA_964450125.1 uncultured bacterium | reverse complement strand
CCTGGTCGATTCCGCTGCCGAGACCGCCGCCGAGGTGGCTCGAGCGGTCCGAACCTCACCGCTCGCGCGCCGCTTGCCGCCCGAACGCCCCACCAAGTTCCTGGTCACCGACGATCGACTCACGTTCATTCGGGTGGGGACCCGGCTCTTGGGCGAGGCAATCCAGGACGTCGAAACCATCGAGCTCGAGCACCGGCTCGAGCTGGCGGAACCCGCGGAAATCGCTCGCCGCGCGCAGGTTTCTTGAAGGGGGCGAAGGCCGATGCTAGACGGACGTTCGAGTCGCTGCGATCGCTCGGCACGATTCTTCCGGATCTCCCGATGATCCCCGGATTCAACCAGAACGTCCGGCTGGGTGGACGCGACTACCACGTCCAGACCGAAGACAGCGGGCTGCCGGTGCAGCTCGTCACGACCCACATCTACATCGGCGGCACCATCATCGCGTCCAAGAAGACCAGCTACGCAGCGCTCGCGTCTGCGCCCAGCGTCGAGGATCCCCGCGCCACGATCCAGCGCCTGATGGAGGAGCAACACGCCGTGATGGTGCGGCACCTGCGCTCGGGGCTCTACCGCCCTGAGACGCGTCCTGAGCAGCCACCCACCACGGTCTTCGTGCTCGGCGAGGATCCCCGCGGGGTGGCCAGCCCGCACGAGATCGACGACTGCATCACGGACTGGGTCGCCGACGGTCTCGAGCTGGGCGAGTGATCGCGTCGAACGGATCGAGACTCGGCAGGCGAGCGGTGATTTCGCGAAGTGACGTGGGTCGAGCAAACTGAGTTCTGCTCGCGGGGGATGTGCGTCCCGCACGTGCAGATGTGGACGCATGGAGGGGCCCTCGGTGTCGAGGACGTGGAGTGAGCAACGAGGAGCGGGGCGAGAAGTCGAGCGGTCGAGGAGCAACATGAACCGAGGCATTTCCCGATGGATCTGGGTGGCTATCGCGAGCATCGCGCTGGCCGGGCTGCTGACGCTGGGCATGGATCTGCGCGCCACCGCGCGCGCCGCGGACACCTACGACAAGCTCAAGGTCTTCACCAAGGTCCTCGAGCTCGTGCAGCGCCAGTACGTGGAAGAGGTCGACCCCGAGCAGCTCGTCTACGGCGCCATCAACGGCATGTTGCAGACCCTCGACCCACACTCGAGCTTCATGCCGCCCGAGTTCTACAAGGAGATGAACACCGAGGTGAAGGGCGAATTCGGTGGCCTCGGCATCGAGATCACGCTCAAGGAAGGCGTGCTCACGATCGTCTCCCCCATCGACGACACACCCGCCGCCGTGGCGGGCATTCAGGCCGGCGACCAGATCGTGAAGATCAACGGCGAGTCGACCAAGCGGATGAACCTCAACGAGGCGGTGAAGCGCATGCGCGGCAAGCCCGGCTCCGAGGTCACCATCGCCATCGTGCGCGAAGGCTGGAGCGAGCCCAAGGATTTCACCCTCAAGCGCGCCATCATCCACATCAAGAGCGTGCGCGCACGCCTGCTCGAGCCCGGCTACGGCTACGTGCGAATCAGCCAATTCCTCGGCTCTACCGACGAAGAGCTGGGCGACGCGCTCGGAGGATTGGAGAAGGACCAGAAGCTGACGGGCTTGATCCTCGACTTGCGCAACAACCCCGGCGGCCTTCTCGACCAGGCGGTCTCCGTCTCCGACAAGTTCCTCGAGCGCGGAGACCTGATCGTCTACACCGCCGGGCGGGTGCAAGAGCAGCAGCCTCGCTTCACCGCCGAGGGTGACGACTCGCGCACCGACATCCCGATGGTGGTGCTCGTGAACGAGGGTAGCGCCAGCGCCAGTGAAATCGTCGCAGGTGCGCTGCAGGACCATCACCGCGCGACGATCATGGGACTCCGCTCGTTCGGCAAGGGGTCGGTGCAGACGCTCGTACCGCTGCCAGACGATTCCGGCCTGCGCCTCACCACCGCGCTCTACTACACGCCGAGCGGCCGCTCGATCCAAGGGCACGGCATCGAGCCTGACGTGGTCGTGCGCGTCGACGGCACCATAGGCGGCGACGACTCCGACCAGGCAATCCGCGAGGAAGACCTGACCGGTCACCTGACCAACGGCGCCGGAAAGCCTCGCAAAGCGCCGCCAGTCAGCAAGCGCGGCCAGAAGAAGCCGCTGGCCGAGCCGCCCGCCGGCGACGAGCAGGGGCCCGCGAACGACGATGGAGGCGAGGACGGAAATGAGCCTGCCCCGCCGGGCGACGCGGCGACCCAGCCGGCGGCGCGCGACAAGGTCGACCACCAGCTCGACCGTGCGCTCGAGTACCTGAAGCATCCCGAGCAATTCTCGATGCCCAAGCTGGCGGCCTGATTGACCGACGCGACGACCGCGGACGCAGCAGACACCAGCAAGACGCTTCACGCACGCAAGCGTGTGCGGGTCGTGCTCGCCGCAACCTTCGGCATCGCCCTGATGGGTGCGGCGTTGGCTGCGTTTGCCGCGCGAGGTTCGTCGCACACGGCGACGGTGCTGCGCGAGCGTTGGGCGATACGTTTCGGTGACGAGCGCCGTGCAGTCGAAGCTGTGCGTCGTCTAGGCGAGCTCGGGGCGCCATCGGCAGTGGGCGATCTGGTCGCGTTCATCGAGCGCGCGCCGGCAGCGGGCGCGGAGCTGGCCTATGAAGCGCTGGCACGAATCGGCGATCCCAGCGCCATCCCGTTTCTCACGCGGGCGGCGCGCGGAGAGATTGCTTACGAGGACGCGCGGCTCGCTGGGCTGTTGAAGCAACAGGATCGCAAGTGGGCGCTGGTTGCGTTGGTGGCGCTCGGCGACAAGAGCGCCGAGAACGCGGTGATCGACGCGCTCCTCGACGCCGAGGGCCCGATCCTCGAGCGCAAGGATTTCGGGATCGCGCTGACCACCTCGTCCGCTCCACGAGCCGCGGCTGCGTTGGAGCAGGTGGCGCGTGCCGATGCGGAGGACAGAAACGTGCGCCTCGCCGCGATCAAGGGTCTGGCGCTGTCTGGTGACGCGAGGCGACTCGCAACGGCACTCGACGTGGTCGCCACACTCACGGATCCCCGGCTTCTCGACGGCGCCGTGCGGTTCGTCTCCGTCGCGGAACCGCCGCTCGAAGGCTCGGAGTTCGGCGAGCTCGTGCGCACGCGCCCCGAGCCGCTTCGTACCGCGAGCCTCCTACTCGCAGGCGAGCCCGCGATCTGGGCCGCCGTCGAATCCCGGGCCGATGGGCTAGGACCGGCGATCGAGGAGGCGCTCTACACGCTCGCCAGCGCGCGTACGACGACCCGAGGCGCGATGCGCGAACACATCGACGCCAAGCTCTGCCGGCTGGCGAGCTTGCGTCAAGGCGGCAACGTGGCGCTGCCCGAGGAGGCGCGCGAACGACGCGAGGCCGGCATCGCGCAGGCGCTCGTGGATGCGTGCGGAAGCGCCACGCCTCCAACCGGCTGATCCGGGTTCCTCGTCCGGGGCGTCGTTCGCGCCCTGAACCAGCCCAGCCTCACGTTCCGAGGCGCACCCGAATTCGATAACGGCCGTCGGGCCGGCACTCGAGCTCGTACGCCAGACGTCGCTTCTCGAAGTAAGCGCCGAGTGTCTCTTCCGCGGTTTCGCGATCGTCGCTCGCGATCTCGAGCCAACCGGCGCGAGGCAGCTGCCGCATCGCATCACGCATAGCGATCAGGGCGAGCGCAGGCGAGCGCCCGCCCACGTCGATCCGATGCACAGGCTCGTCCATCGTCTCCTCTTCGAAGTCCCTCATCGCTCTGCCGCGGCACTCGTGACGTCGACAGCGACCTCCACGTAGTCACCGTACTCGTCGCTCCAGACGAACTGGCTAGCCGCCCGCACACCGGAACGGACCACGGACATCACCACGTAAGCGACCCCGGGAAAGAGCGGTTCGTCCCACGGCGCAGCCAGCCGCCGATCCTCGGCGGAGAAATAGGCCCCGTGGTCGGGATGCGAGTGGTAGAACCCACACAACTCGAGCCCGCGCGCCGCAGCAGCGCGCGTAGCCGCGAGCTGCGCAGCGGGGTCCATGAAGTAGGCGATCGAGGCATCGCGAGGGTATTGCTCGGGGTCTTCGGCGTGGAGACGATCCTGGATGTTGGGGATCGGCACGACCTCCCTCACCGTTCCCGGTCGCTCGCCGGCTGCGAAGAGCAACCCGCAGCACTCGTGGGGATAGTCGCGAGCCGCGTGTGCGCACATCGACGCCACGTGCTCGGGTGCGATCTCGATCGCCCCAGCCATCATTCGCTCGGATCCCAGACGGACGTGGTGAGGTACTTCTCGCCGCTGTCCGGAAAGATAGTCACGATCAATCCGGACTCGATGCGCTGCGCCAGCTCGATGGCACCGGTGAGCGCCGCTCCCGCCGACTGACCGACGATCAGCCCCTCGCGCTTGGCCAGCTCGCGCACCGCACGGTACGCAGGCTCGGTTTCCACCGTGAGCTTGCCGTCGAGCCACGACGGTTCGTAGATGCCCGGTACGATCGCCACCTCCATGTTCTTGAGCCCCTCGATACCGTGAAACGGTTCGGGCTCGAGCGCCCACACTTGGATCTCGGTGCTCACCGACTTGAGGTAACGCCCTACACCCATCACCGTGCCGCTGGTGCCCAGCGTCGCCACGAAATGCGTGACGCGCCCATTGGTCTGGCAACGGATCTCCGGCCCGGTTGTATCGCGGTGCGCCCACCAATTCGCCGGATTGTTGTACTGGTCCGGCAGGTAGTAGCGCTCCGGATCCGCCTCCAGGCGGCGGCGCGCCTCGCGGATCGCACCGTCCGAGCCTTCGAGACCACTCGTGTAGTGGACGATGGCGCCGTAAGCCGCGAGGATCTTCTTGCGTTCTTCGCTGCAATTCTCAGGGACACAGAGCTCGAGGCGATAGCCCTTGACCGCAGCGATCATCGCGTACGCGATGCCGGTATTCCCCGACGTGGCGTCGAGGATCACCTTGTCCCGAGTGAGCGCGCCGGAACGCTCGGCCTCCTCGATCATCCTGAGCGCAGGGCGATCCTTCACCGAGCCGCCAGGATTGTGCCACTCCGCCTTGGCGTAGATCTCCACGCCCGGCGGAATGCCTGGAATGCGCGCGATCCGGATCAGCGGCGTGTTGCCGACCAGGTGGAGCGGAGACGGGCGCTCCGGCGTCGGGAGCGGCGCGACGAGCGGCGCTTGCAGCACCTCCGCCCGCGCCGGGCTCTCGTCGGCGAGGTGCCGTGTCATTCGCGGGTCCAGCAGGAACCGGGGGCGTCGGCGACGCGCGCGTCGCTCAAGCTCCTCCGGCGATCGCCGGTACGATCGAGACGTCGTCGCCGCTCTTGAGGGCGGTGTCGAGGCTGGCCTGGAAGCGGATGTCCTCGCCGTTCACGAAGATGTTCACGAAGCGCCGCACCTTGCCGTCGGCATCGCAGAGTCGCTCGCGAATCCCCGGATGGGCCGCCTCCAAAAGCTCGATGAGGCTGCGAATGGTCGCGGCGTCCACGTCGACTTGCTCTTGGCCGCCGGTGTACTTGCGAAGCGGGGTCGGAATGCGAACGGTCACGCCCATGGCGCCAGTGCTCCTCTCGAGTGCGTTGGACGGGTTGCGACGCAAGCCGCGCGCCGACCCGATCGGACTCCGCCAAGGGGTAACCGTGTCGTGACGACCACGTCAAGTGCATCTCCACGCATAAGTGGCCGGAATCCAGGTCGATCCGCACGGTTGCGACACTCGCATCCGTCCTTGGCTGGGGCGCGGATCCGTGTGTATTCTCGCGCGACTCGCTCCGCACGCGATTCGATCATGGCGCGAATCTTCTCGGACATCACCCAGACCATCGGACGCACGCCACTGGTGCGCCTCAACAAGCTCACCCGCGGACTGGGCGCCACGGTGCTGGTGAAGCTCGAGTTCTTCAATCCACTCGGAAGCGTCAAGGACCGGATCGGCGTCAACATGGTCGACGCCGCCGAGCGCGAGGGGCTGCTCACGCCCGGGCGCTCGACGATCATCGAGCCGACCAGCGGCAACACCGGCATCGCGCTGGCCTTCGTGTGCGCTGCGCGTGGCTACCGGTTGATCCTGACGATGCCCGACAACCTGAGCGTCGAGCGGCGCACGTTGCTGTCGCGCTTCGGCGCCGAGCTCGAACTGACGCCGGGTATCGAGGGGATGCGCGGCGCGATCCAGCGCGCCCGCGAGCTCGCCGCCAAGACGCCGCACAGCTTCATCCCACAGCAGTTCCAAAATCCCGCCAATCCCGCGATTCACCGCTGCACCACCGCCGAGGAAATCTGGGCCGACACCGATGGCGCGGTCGACGTATTCGTCACCGGCGTGGGCACCGGCGGGACGATCACCGGCGTGAGTCAAGTCTTGAAGGAGCGCAAGCCGACGTTGCACACGGTCGGCGTCGAGCCCGCCGACTCACCGGTGCTCTCCGGCGGACGTCCCGGACCCCACGGCATCCAAGGCATCGGGGCTGGATTCGTTCCCGACGTCCTCGATCGCAGCATACTCGACGAGATCATCACCGTGGGTGACGAGGATGCGTACGCGATGACCGCGCGACTGGCACGCGAGGAAGGGATTCTCGCCGGCATCAGCGCCGGGGCCAACGTATGGGCGGCACTCGAGCTTGCAGCACGCGACGAGCTCGGTGGCAAGACCATCGTCACGGTGATTCCCGACTCCGGCGAGCGTTACTTGAGCCTGTGCCTCGAAGAAGGCGGCTGGGGCATCCAGCGCTGATGTCGCGATGAGCGCGTCCGCACCACTCGCCACCGCGTCGAGCGACGCTCTCGATCGCTCTTGACGTCGAGCGCCACACCGCGCGCCGGCGCGGACGCAACGGTGGGCGTCCCGGCTCAGCGCTCCCTGTGGCCGCTCTTGTTCGCGATATTCATCGGCGCGCTGGTGTTTCGGTTCTTGCCGGTGCGCTGGGTGTTCCAACCCGACGGAGTGCGTTTCTACGACTCGGATTCGTACTATCACATGCGACGGGTGTGGATGTGCATCGAGCACTTCCCTCGCGTGCCGATCCACGATCCCTTCGAGAACCACCCGTTCGGCGGCGTGACGATGTGGCCGCCCCTCCACGATGCCCTCATCACCGCGGTGATCCTGGCGTTCGGCGGCCGCCATCCGAGCGTTCGCCTCGTCGAGAGCGTCGGCGCGGTGGCGCCCGCAGTTCTCGGCGCGCTCGCGATCTTTCCTCTCTACACGATCGGACGGCGCTTGCTGGGTCGCCGCGAGGGACTGATCGCTGCCGCGCTGATGGCGATCCAACCGGCACACATTCTCTATTCGGCCGTCGGCCGTCCGGATCAGCACGTCACCGAGATCCTGCTCTCGGCGCTTCTCTATGCATCGGTCCTCGGTTTCTCCGCGTTCGCGAGCGCCGAGCGCCGCGGGCGGTGGACGATCTGGTGGCCACGCGTGCTGGCCGGAATCACCGCGACCGCCGCGGTGCTGGTGTGGATGGGCTCGCTCTTGTTCGTGTGCATCGCCGCCGGATTCGGAGGCCTGGCGCTCGTCGGTCGTATCCGTGCGGCGGCGCGGCCCATCGCGCCGCTGGCGCGCGACTTCGCCTGGTTCCTCGCGATCCACGTCGCGACGTTGGCTGCCGGCAGCGCGTACCTGCTGGCGGGCATGGAAGTGGAGAACACGTACGTGTCGTTCTCCTGGTTTCAAGCGCACTTCAGCGGATTGCTGGCAGTGGCGTTCCTGGTAGCGACGCTGACCCTGGTCGCGATCCGCGATGGCTTGACTCCGGCGCTGCGCACGCTGGCCGCGCCGCTGGCTGCGCTCGCGCTGGTGGCGTTGCTGTTGGTGCCGACGAGGCTCGGGGGCACGATCGGCATCGCGATCAACGCCATACACCACGTGAACAAGACCACCACCGAAGTCGCCTCCAGCGATTCCTCGCACCATCTGCTCAGCTACAACGCGCTGTGGCTGCGCAGCATCCAGGAGTACACACCGCTGCTCTACCCGAACGGCAAGCTCGACCCGCGATGGGCGCTCGACTACGTCGGACCGATCCTGTTCCTGGCGCCGATCTCGTTGACATGGCTGCTCGTGCGGCGGCGCGGCGCCCCGCGCGAGATGCGTTGGCTGGTGGCCGTGTGGACGATCGGCGTCGCGGCCATGGCGCTGTCACAGGTGAAGTACGTCTACCTCGCGTCCTCGCTGGCAGCACTGCTCGTGGCCGACTTGGTGGGCGAGGTGTGGTACTGGGGCGGACGATTGCGCTGGCCCGACGGCGTGCGGTCCCTGGCAGCGAGCGTAGCCGCCGTGGCGCTGGTGACTCCGGGCCTTCGATACCTCTCGCACTTCAATGCGGGTTACGTCGATCTTCCCGAGCACCAGCGTGCTGCATTGCTCGCGCTTCGCGAGTTCAGCCCCGATCCCGGCTCGTTCACGGATCCAGCGGCCAAGCCTTCGTACGGGGTGATGGGGTTCTGGGACCTCGGCAACTACGCCGAGTATCTGTGCCGCCGGCCTGTGGTGGCCAACAACAACGGCTACGGCTTCGACGACTCGATCGCGTTCTTTCTCGCTCCCACCGAGGATGATGCGATCGCGATCCTCGAGCGGCGCGACGTACGCTACGTCGTGGCGAGTGATCTCGTTGCCGACATCGCAACGCTGCACGAGCAGCTCACCGGCAGCCTCACACCCTACTTTCGCGCGGATGCGTCGAGACGCCTGACTCTGGAGCCACCGTTCGCGGGCTTGGTCTACGCCCGTCTTTTCTTCGGCGACGGCACGCCGCTCGCGGCCGAGTCGGGTGGGCCGCTGGAACGCTTCCGACTCGTCTACGAGGCGCCGGGGCGGCCGGTGGTTCGGCTGGGAAGGATCGTGGCACCCAGCAAGATCTTCGAGCGGGTCGCAGGCGCGCGGGTCGCGGGGAACGGCTTCGAGCCAGGCTCGAGCGTGGTGCTGCGTACGGCGCTCACTTCGAACCTCGGGCGGTCCTGGGTCGACGAGCGTTCGGCAACGGTCGCTCCCGATGGCACCTTCATGATCCGGCTGCCCTATGGCGCCGCCGATGGGCTGCCGGTGCGCCCGACCTCCTGGACGCTCTCGAATCACTCCGGCGCCACGTTGCCGCTGGTGATACCGGAAGAAGCCGCACTGTCGGGCGCGATGATCGAGGTGCACGCCCCGTGAGTGATCTCGCGCTCAGGGAAACATGGGCGCGAAATCGAGCCCCGCGGTCTCGGGAAACCCCAACGCGACGTTCATCGCCTGAACGGCCTGGCCGGCAGCGCCCTTCACGAGGTTGTCGATCGCAGCCAACGCGACGATCCGTCCACCGGCGCGTTCGTCGACCCGGACCGCCACGTCGATGAAGTTCGATCCGCGTACGTGGGCGGTGTCCGGCAGACGATCCTGGGGCAGCACCCGCACGAACGGCTCTGCTCGATAGTGGGCTTCGTAGAGCTCCTGAACCTCTGCGGAGGTGCGTCGCACTCGCGGACGGGCGTAGGACGTCGAGAGGATACCGCGGGTCATCGGCACGAGGTGCGGCGTGAAGGTGACGCGCACGTCGCCATCTCCAACCATGGCGAGCGCCATCTCGATCTCGGGCGTGTGCCGGTGCGTGGTCACGTTGTAGGCGTGAATCGCCTCACCCGTCTCGGCGAGTAGGTTCGCAACCGAGGCGCCTCGGCCTGCACCCGAAGCGCCGGACTTCGAATCGACGATCAGATCGGACGTATCCACCCAGCCCGCCGCCACGAGCGGCGCCAAGGAGAGCGTCGCCGCCGTCGGATAGCAGCCCGGCGACGCCAGGAATCGAGCACCCCGGATCGCCTCGCGAGCGATCTCGGGCATCGCGTAAACGGCTTTGCCGACCAACGCCGGTGCCTTGTGCTCGCCGTACCACGTCCGATGCACTTCCGCGTCGCGCAGTCGAAAATCGGCGCTCAGGTCGATGACCATCGTGCCTCGCTCGAGCAACGGCACCGCCACCTCGGCGGAGGCGCCGTGCGGGAGCGCCAGAAACGCGACCTCGGCACGCTCCGACATACGCGTGGCGTCTACCTCTTCGATACGCCCGGAGACCAGTCGCGCGAGCGACGGCGCACCAGCTTCCACGGGCTCGCTGGCGCGCGACCGTCCGCCGAGGAAGCGCAGTTCCGCACGTGGGTGGCGCGCCAGGATTCGCGCCAGCTCGATGCCCGTGTATCCGGTGATCCCGGCGATGGCCACGCCGATGCGATCGGTGGTCTGCATTGGACCTCCTCGTCCTTCCCAGGAGCGAAACGGGCGCAGACCCCGAAGGGCTGCGCCCGCATCGTGCCGAGGCGTGTCGCCGCCCGGCACGCGAAATCAACGCTTCGAAAACTGGAACCGAGCGCGCGCGCTCTTCTGACCGTACTTCTTGCGCTCCTTGATGCGCGCGTCGCGACGAATCAAGCCTTCCTTCTTCAGTGTGGGGCGGACGTCCGGATCGAGCTCGAGGAGGGCCTTCGCGATACCGTGGCGAATCGCCTCGGCCTGACCGGTAGGCCCACCGCCCCGCACCGTGGCGTTGACGTTCACCGCCGACCGCTGATTGGCGAGCTCGAGCGGCTTGACCACCGCGAGACGGCGCGGCTCGAGAGGAAAATAGTCCTCGAATGCACGGCGGTTCACTTTCACCGTGCCGTCTCCGGGCGTGAGCCATACCCGCGCCACCGAGGTCTTGCGTTTACCTGTCGCGTACAACTTGAAGCGGTTCGCTTCCTTGCCGCGCGAGACGATCCTGCGGCTGCCCGTCGGTGCGGGTACCGCGCCTTCCGTTGCCTTCGCTTCGCTACTCACCGTGAACCTCTCGTCGATGTGCGTCCGTCCGCGAACGCACCGTTCAGCCCAGCGTCACTGCCGCTGGCTTCTGGGCCAAATGCGGATGCTCGGCACCAGCGTAGACCTTGAGCTTCGTGATCAGGCGCCGCCCGAGGACGTTCTTGGGAAGCATCCCCTTCACGGCCTCGCGCACCATCCAGTCGGGGCGCTTGGCAAGCACCTCGCGCGCAGACCGGGAACGAATTCCACCGGGGTACCCAGTGTGTCGGTAGTACGCCTTCTGATCGAGTTTGCGCCCCGTGAGCTTCACGGCACTCGCGTTCACGACCACGACGAAATCGCCAGTGTCGACGTGAGGCGTGTATTCGGGCTTGTGCTTGCCCATCAAGAGGCTGGCCGCCTTGGTGGCGAGACGGCCCAACACCTGATCCTCGGCATCGAGCACGACCCACTTGCGCTCGACCTCGCCTGGCTTCGCGTTGTACGTCTTCATTTCATCCGCTCTTCGAGTGAATCCGGCGCCTTGGCGTGTGTCCCGCTGATCGCGAGCGCGCCCTGCACCTCGGGTAAATCGCCAAGGGTGGTCGACGCGACGGTCGTTGTCAACCCCGCGCCAAGCCCCTGGCGATCGCAGCGTGCAGCAGCGCTCCCCCACGCCGCGGGAAGTGACCGAGCTCAGGTCGTGAAGTGCAGGCTGCGCTCGAAATCCGCAGGGCTGGTCGCGGCAGCGCGGGCGGTTTCGTAGCTGATGAGCTGGCCGTGATACAGGTGCTTCAGGTGCTGATCGAAGGTCTGCATGCCGTACTGGTCGGTTCCCTTCTCGACCAGATCCCTGAGCAGGTCGGTCTTGTCGGGACTGATGATCGACTCGCGGATCGCGAGGGTCGTGCGCATCACCTCGACCGCCGGCAGCCGCCCTGCCCCGTCGGCCCGCGGAATCAGGCGCTGCGCGATGACCGCCTGCAGGTTCTCCGCAAGGCGCAAGCGCGCAGCTGCCATCTCCGACAGGTCGTAGGCACCGATGACGCGCTGAATGGTCTTCACGACGTCGGCAGTGTGCAGCGTCGACAGCACCACGTGACCGGTTTCCGCTGCCTTGAGTGCGATGTCGATGGTCTCGCGATCGCGCATCTCGCCGACCATCACGACGTCCGGGTCCTGGCGCAAGGCCGCGCGCATCGCTTTCGCGAAGCTCTCGGTGTCGCTGCCGACCTCGCGCTGCAGCACGGTGCTGCGCGCATCCTTGTGCAGGTATTCGATGGGGTCTTCGATGGTGACGATCTTCACGTTGCGGGTGCGATTGATGAGGTCGAGCATCGCCGCCATCGTCGTGCTCTTGCCGCTACCCGTGACGCCGGTGACCAGGATCAGACCGCGTTCCGCGCCGGCGATCTGATTCAGCACTGCCGGGAGGCCGAGCTCCTCGAAGCCCGGGATGCGCATGGGGATGTTGCGCAGCACCAACGCGATCGAGCCGCGCTGCGAGCAGAGGTTCACGCGAAATCGTCCCGCACCGGCGAGGCCGTACGAGCAATCGAGGTCGCGCAGCTCGCGCACGTGTGAGTCGACGTCGGCGAGGGTGGTCCGCTTCGAGGCAACGAGGATTCGGCGAGCGATCGCTTCGGTATCCGCGGGCGTGAGTGGCGGCGTACCCTGGAGCGCTCGGATCTGGCCGTTGATTCGCACTCGGTACGGGTTTCCTGCGGTGACGTGTACGTCCGAGGCTCCCAGTTCGACTGCCTTGCGCAGCACTGCATCGAACACCTGCCCGGGATCCAGCGGAGGATCCGCCGGCCGCTGTGATCGCTCCCCGCTGCCGGCCTGCACCGTCATGATCGCGAGACCTCCTCGTGGGAATCGACGGGATAGAAGACCGTTTCCAGCCACAATCCGTGACTCGGCGCGGTGGGCCCGGCGGCGGCGCGATCACGTGCCGCCAACGCTTTCGCGGTGAAACCCGACGCACGCCGCCCGAGACCCACTTCGACGAGCGTGCCGACGATGTTTCGAACCATGTGGCGTAGGAATCCGTTACCCTCGCAGATCACCGACACCAATCGATCCTCGCCTCGAACCTCGCAACGATCGAGCGTTCGGGTGGAGGTCGCGACGTCCGAACCGGCGGCACGAAAGCTCGTGAAATCGTGGGTCCCGATCAACGCGGCCGCTTCTTGCTGCATCGCCGCGACGTCGAGGGCACCGGGAATGTGCCAGGCATGGCGGCGCTCCCACGGCACCGGCAATGGGGCGTTTCTCACCCGGTAGCGATAGCGCTTCCCCAACACCGAGAATCGCGCGTGGAAGCTCGAGGGGGCTTCGCGGAGACCCAGCACCACCAGATCGTCCCCCGTGAGCGCGTTGAGCGCGCGTGCGAGCGCGACGCAATCCAGCCTCGACGCCGTGGAAAAGCTCGCGACCTGTTCCTCGGCGTGTACACCGGCATCGGTTCGGCTCGCGCCGATCACCGTAACCGCTTCTCCGAGGATGCGCTCGAGCGCCGCCGCCAGCTCGCCTTGCACGGTTCGCACGCTCGGCTGGATCTGCCAGCCGTGGAAAGCGGTCCCCTCGTACGCGAGCGCCAGCCGGTAGTTCCAGCGGGGTGCGCTGGTCTGCAACGTCCGCGGCATCGCGATGTCACCCATCAGCGATCCGCCGAGACGACCGCACGGGGTCTTCAGCGCAGGTAGTCGCGCGCAAGATGCTCCGCGATCTGGACGGCGTTGAGGGCGGCGCCCTTGCGAATGTTGTCCGAGACGATCCACATCGCGAGACCGTTCTCGAACGCCAGATCCCTGCGGATACGCCCTACGTACACCGGATCGGTGCCGGCCGCGTCGATCGCCGTGGGGTAACGCTTCGCCCCCGGATCGTCGACGACTTCGACACCCGGCGCACGGGCGAGCAGCGCCCGGGCTTCGTCGGGGCTCAACGGTCGCTCGGTCTCGACGTGCACGGCTTCCGAGTGCCCGTAGAAGACCGGCACGCGAACCGTGGTGGCGCTCACCAGGATCGTCGGGTCTTCGAGAATCTTGCGGGTCTCGTTCACCATCTTCATTTCTTCCTTCGTGTAGCCGTTGTCGAGGAAGGAATCGATGTGGGGCAAGCAGTTGAACGCGATCGGGTGCGGGAAGATCTTGGGCTCGACCTCACGACCGTTGAGCCGTTGCGCCGTCTGGGTCTCGAGCTCCTCCATGGCGCGCTTCCCAGCGCCGGAGGTCGACTGATACGTATCGACCACGATCCGCTTGATCCGAGCCGCATCGTGAAGAGGCTTCAGCGCGACCACCATCTGAATGGTCGAGCAGTTGGGATTGGCGATGATGCGCCGTTTCGGATACTCGGCGATCGCGTGCGCATTCACCTCGGGCACCACCAGCGGCACGTCCTGCTCCATGCGGAAGGCACTGGTGTTGTCGATGATCACCGCACCGGCTGACGCGGCAGCCGGCGCGAAGCGTTGGCTCACCGAAGCACCGGCACTGGCGAGCACGATGTCGACTCCCTCGAACGACCCGTCGGTCAGCTCTTCGACGCGATGCGCGGAACCGCGAAACTCCATCGTGGTTCCGGCGGAACGCGACGAAGCCAGAAGCTTGAGCGTCGCCACCGGGAACTCCCGCTCCTCCAACACTTTCACCATTTCGTTGCCGACGGCACCGCTGGCGCCCATCACTGCAACTCGATATCCACTTGCTCGCATCGCCATGAGACTTTCCGCTTCCTCTCCTCGCGCCCGTTCCGTTTGAGTGGGTGCCCAGATCTGCACACGCGCCCGACGGCTCAGGGACCGGTCGGACGAGCTTGTGCCGCGCGCGCCCGGCGGTCCTCGAGGCGATTGAGCGCATTCACGTAGGCGCGCGCGCTCGCCAGGATGATGTCGGGATCGGCGGCATCACCGCTCACCGTGATGCCGTTCATCGCCAATCGCACCGAGACCTCGCCCTGCGCGTCGGTCCCCCCGGTGATCGCGTTGACGGAATAGTTCACCAGCTTCGCTTCGGTGCCGGCGACGCGTGCGATCGTCTGGAAGACTGCGTCGACCGGCCCGTCACCGATGCCGGAGTCGCTCTTGATCTCGCCGCCGATCTCGATCTTCACCGCCGCGGTGGGGATCGCGTCGCTTCCGCTCATCACCGAGAGCGAGATGAGACGATAACGCTCGGCCCGACGCTCGGCACCCTCCTGCTGGACGATGGCTTCGAGGTCCTCGTCGTAGACCTCTTTCTTGCGATCCCCCAACGCCTTGAAACGTCGGAAAGCAGCCTCGAGCTCGGCTTCGCCGAGGTCCCCGTGCCCGAGCGCTTTCAGACGCTCGCGAAACGCATGTCGCCCCGAATGCTTCCCGAGCACCAACCGATTGGTCGGCACCCCCACGGATTGAGGCGTCATGATCTCGTAGGTGAGCTTCTCCTTGAGCACGCCGTCTTGGTGAATGCCGGCCTCGTGTGCGAATGCGTTGGCGCCGACGATGGCCTTGTTGGGCGCCACCGCGACTCCTGTGATCTGGCTCAGCAACCGGCTCGAGGGGTAGAGCTGCTCGGTGTGAATGCGGGTCTCGACGCCGAACACGTCCTTGCGTGTGCGCAGCGCCATCACCACCTCTTCCATCGAGGTGTTGCCCGCGCGCTCGCCGATGCCGTTGATCGTGCACTCGACCTGCCGCACCCCCGCGAGCACGCCGGCCAGCGAGTTCGACACGGCCAGCCCGAGGTCATCGTGGCAATGGGCACTCAGGACGACGTTCTCGATCCCTGCGACACGCGCCCTGAGCGAACGGATCAGCTCACCGTAGACGTGCGGGACTGCGTAACCGACAGTGTCCGGCACGTTGATCACCGTGGCCCCGGCTGCGATGGCGGCTGACAACACCTCGACCAGAAAGTCCACGTCCGAACGGGTGGCGTCCTCGGCGGAGAACTCGACGTGCGGCACGTGAGCGCGCGCACGCGCAACTGCGCGGGTGGCAGCCTGGATCACCTCGGTACGGCTCATCTTGAGCTTGTGATGAAGATGGATGTCGCTGGTCGCGATGAACGTGTGCAGCCCCGGATGTCGTGCGTTCTCCACTGCCGCGAGCGCGCGGTCCACGTCGCCGTCATTGGCACGAGCGAGGCCACAGACGACGGGCCCGCGTATCTCGTTGGCCACCGTGCGCACGGCCTCGAAATCACCCTCCGAAGCCGCGGGAAAGCCCGCTTCGATGACGTCCACGCCGAGCCGTTCGAGCTGGCGCGCTAGCCGCAGCTTCTCGTCGATGGTCATGCCGAATCCCGGCGCTTGCTCACCGTCGCGAAGCGACGTGTCGAAGATTCGGACGTAGTCGGGTGACGATGCAGCGGTCATGACTGGCCTCCCGCGCCGGTGTTTCCTCGCGACGCGAGCTCGTCTCTGGCCGCCTCATCGCTCGTGGGGCGGAGGCGATCCACCACGCGGAGATCCGGCGCACGGCTTCCCGCCACGGGCTCCGCGCCCAACTCCACGCCGCCGCGAATCCGAGTCGCGATCCAGCTTGCCGGCCCAGAGGCCGCATAGCCGAGCGCCACCGCGAAAAGCGTGATGCGGGTCTCGGCGATCGCGAGCAGCACGACCGACAGGATCGCGAAGAAAAGTCCGATCGGATGCCGAGCGCGAAGGTCGAATTCCTTGAATGAACGGTAGGGCAACGTGCTGACCATGAGGAATCCGAGCGCGAGAGGCAGCGCCAGCAACACGGGCGAGCGCGCCATCCCGCGACCGAGGTCTCCGACGAGCAGGATGGTCGTCACGAGTACGCTGGCGGCGAGCGGTATCGGAAGCCCGACGAACCGCTTGGGATCGACGGTTCCGACTTGGACGTTGAAGCGGGCGAGCCGAACCGCGCCGGCCACGAGGAACACGCACGCGGCGATCCAGCCCCAGCGGCCGTACCCCTTGAGGCCCCACTGGAAGACGAGGAACGCGGGCGCGGCTCCGAAGGCCACCACGTCCGCAATCGAGTCGAATTCCACGCCGAATCGGCTGGTCGTGCGCGTGAGCCGAGCGATCCGCCCATCCAAGCCATCGAAGACGAAGCACCACAGAATCTTCCAGGCTGCCGGCTCGATCCGACCGCTGGCAGCGAGCACCAGCGACCAGAAGCCAAACACGATGCTCATCGACGTGCACAAATTGGGCAGCAGATAGATGCCCTTGCGCACGTCGACCGCATGCGCGCGGCGCTCGCCACGCCGCCGCGAAGCGGCCTTGAGACCCGAGACCCGCTCCCGCCGCAACGCCATCGCACTTCCTCCAGACCGAAGTCAGTTCTTGCTTCGGTCGACCAGCTTCTTGCGCTTGAGCCAGGGCATCATCGAACGCATTTGGCGGCCCACCTCTTCGATCGGATGCGCCTCGCCCTGCTTGAGGAGGGCCTTGAACATCGGCCGGCCCACACGGCACTCGAGAAGCCACTCGCGGGCGAACTGGCCGGATTGGATCTCCTTCAGGATGCGGCGCATCTCCGCTTTGGTCTCGGCGGTGACGATCCGCGGTCCACGCGTGATGTCGCCGTATTTCGCGGTGTTCGAGATGGAGTAGCGCATGTTGCCGATGCCGCCCTCGTAGATCAGATCGACGATGAGCTTCACCTCGTGCAAGCACTCGAAATAGGCCATTTCCGGGCTGTAGCCTGCCTCGACCAGCGTCTCGTAGCCGGCCTGGATGAGCGCCGTGAGACCGCCACAGAGCACCACCTGCTCGCCGAAGAGATCGGTCTCCGTCTCCTCGCGGAAATTGGTCTCGACGATGCCGGCGCGTCCGCCACCGATCGCCGAGGCGTAAGCGATCGCAGTGTCGAGCGTGCTTCCGGACGCGTCTTGCGCGACAGCGACCAGACAAGGGACACCGCTACCAGCCTCGAACTCGCTACGCACCAAGTGCCCCGGTCCCTTGGGAGCGACCATGAAGCAATCCACGCCCGCGGGGGGCACGATCTGGCCGAAATGGATGTTGAAACCGTGACCGAACGCAATCGCCTTTCCGGGCTTGAGATGCGGCGCGATCTCGGTGCGGTAGAGATCGCCTTGCTGTTCGTCCGGAATCAAGATCATGACCACGTCCGCCCAAGCCACACCCTTGGGCGTGTCCCACACTGCGAAGTCGCTGGCGAGAGCCTTCGCCGCCGAATTCGATCCTTCCTTCAGGCACACGACGACCTCGACGCCGCTGTCACGAAGATTGAGCGCGTGCGCGTGTCCCTGGCTGCCGTACCCGACCACCGCGACTTTCTTGGAGCGGATGCCTTCGGGCTTGGCGTCGGCGTCGTAGTAGATCTTCATCGTGCTCTCGCTTTCGTTTCAGCTTGCGCAGCGAGCGATCGCTGCGTGACCGGTGAAATACGAACGTAACATCGTTGGGAGTCGGCGGCTCCCCGCCGGTGAACGAGGGACTAAAAAGGCGGGCCCGGGAGCTCGTCCCGACCCCGCCGAAACCCGAGCTCGAGCCTACGAGCTCGTCCGAACGCTAGTTGCGGTGTGGCTCGAGGATTTCCTCGATGCGATCACGCCCGCGCAGCTTGAGCTTCTGAAGCCGTTTCTTCTCGACCTTCTCGTCCTCGGTCAAGAATGGCTTGCGCTCGAGATCGTTGATCTTGCGTTCGAGCTCCTCGTGCTCTTTCATCAAGCTCACGAGCTCGGGATTGGTGGGAAGAAGCCCGTTGATCAGTTCGAGATCTCGCTGCTCCATGCTCGCTCCATGCTGATTCCGTGCCTGAGCGGCTTCGGCCTCAGAACTCGAATCTGTCCCTGACGGCCAGCACAGCTATTTCGCTGCAATCACGGTTAGTTATGTGAAGTCGAAAGTTATTCAGCTCGGGACTTCGTGTCAACTCGCGCGCGCCCTCTTCCACCATCCCGAGCGCTCAGGTGCGCGACACCGACGCCCAGGGTCGTGCGTCCGGTTCGCGCACGTAGATGGCGGAGACGGTCGCGGGTCCGCACGCGTCGACACGTCGTGCCAGTTCCCGACGTGCCAGCTCCGCCACGATCCTACCGCGGGGTAGGGCGAGCTCGTCGGGTGCCATTCGAATCCGATCACCGAGCAACCGCGCCAACACGCTGCGATGCCGTAGCCAGCCGTCACCCAGCACCAGCGCCCCGTCAGCGATCACCTCGGCCGCCTGGCCAGGGCTCAGCGCCCGCGGGTTCCCGCGAGGAATCAGGTGTGCGCCGTCGCGATCGAGCTCCCCGAGAAATACCTCGCCACGGCCGGCATCGATCAGCACGGCGACGCGACGTTCCTCGCTCGGCGCGTTGTGCGCCACCACCTCGATGGTGCTCACGCCGACGCATGGGATGCCGAGACCGCAGGCCAGCCCCTGCGCCGCCGCGATCCCCACCCGCAGCCCAGTGAACGAGCCCGGCCCCTCACCGACTCCAACGGCGCTGAGCTCGGCCCGCGTCACGCCGGCATCCGCGAGTAGCTCGTCGATGGCCGACGTCAGCGCGCGTGTTCGCGACGGCGCGTCGTCGAGCGTGCGCTCGGCGATTGGAGCGCCCCCTGAGCTGAGCCCAAGCGCCACGACGCGTGTGGCCGTGTCGATTCCCAGGATCACCGCGAGCTCACGGAGTGGCAGGCGCAGCGCTCGGCGCAGTGTCCGAGGGCGGCGCGCCGTAGGACGACGGCACCGGAGTCGCCACCGGCTTGCGTCCGGTGCGGAACTGGTTCACCACGTCGTTGACGATCACGATGAACATGAGCCCGATCAAGAAATAGAAGCCAACCTGCTGGATCAACTCCTGCTTCTTCAGGCTGAGCGGGCGCCGGCGCACCCATTCGACGAAGAAGAGCACGAATTGGCCGCCATCGAGGATGGGAATCGGCAGTAGGTTGAAGAGCCCGAGATTCACACTGAGAATGCCGATCAGGTGGACGTAGCGAAGAAAACCTTGCTCGAGCTGTTGCCCGGCCATCTTCACGATGCCGAGTGGGCCCGCCACGTCCTGACGCGACACCTTGCCGGTCAGGATGCTGCCGAGCATCGTTGGAATCGCCACCGCGTAGCGCAACGTCTCCCCTACACCCACCCACGCCGCGCCAACGAGCCCCAGCCTCTTGTATTCGGTCGGCGCGTTCTCGATGCCGACGAAATAGAGCGTCTTGGGCTGACCCGCGTCGTCCTTGCTCTCGAACCCGCGCGCCTGCAGACGAAAGTCGAGGACCTCGCCGCTCCGGCGCGCAGTGAGCACGAAGGGCTCGCCCTTGGTCGCTTGGATGTGCTCCGCCATGTCGGCCCAGCCGTGAACGGCGTCGCCGGCGACCGCGACCACCTCGTCGCCGATCTGGAGACCCGCCTCGTATGCCGGCATGCCCGGATTGAGCCCACCCACTTTCGTCGAAGTCGGATCGTTCTTGACCGGCTCGCCGCGGACGTAGAACACCGCAGCGAAAAGCAGTACCGCGAGGATGAGGTTGAAGAACGGACCGGCGAAGACCACCGCCAACCGATGCGACGGCGGCCGTGCCAGAAACGACCGTTCGCGCTCGGCTGGTGAGACGTCGTCCCCCACCTGTTCGCCCACCATCTTGACGAAGCCACCCAGTGGGAACCACGACAGTACGTACTCGGTCTCGCCGACCTTCTTGCCCACGATGGTGGGTCCGAACCCAATCGAGAACTTCTGCACGCCGATCCCGAGCAGCTTCGCCACGAGGAAGTGGCCGAACTCGTGGAACGTGATGAGAACGCCGATGGCGATGATGCCGGCGAGCACCCATTGGGCCGTACCGAACGCGTTGGCGGCGGCGAGCGGCACGAGGAGAGTGACGGATTCGATGGTCATGGGCGGCTAGCGTAACGCGGGCACAGCCGGTTCTGCGGCAGCTTCGCTCGAGTGTGACACCCGCTCACGGCCCAACCAGCGTCGCGCCTGCGTGTTCGAGCCGCAGGGTCCGAACCAGATAATAAAGCACCACGCCGCCAGGGAGGATGCTGTCCAACCGATCCAGCAATCCACCATGGCCGGGAAAGATCGTCCCTGAATCCTTCACGTCAGCGCCGCGCTTGAGCGCTGACTCGGCCAGGTCGCCGATCTGGCTCACCGCGCCGGTCACGAGACCGAGCACCAGCACTTGCTTCCAGCCCACCACCTGCCAACCCAACGCGCTCACGGCTATCCACGCAAAGAGCGCCGATCCACCGAGGCCTCCCAGCGCCCCTTCGACCGTCTTCTTGGGGCTCACCAGGGGCGCCAGCTTGTGCTTACCGAAGGCACGCCCCGCGAAATACGCGGCGGTGTCCGACATCATCACGATCCCGAGCAAAATGAAGATCCACCACGCCCCGGCCGGTAACGCACGGAGCAACACGAGATGGCCGAGCATCACGGTCACGTAGAACGTGCCGGTGAGCGTGGTGAACACCGTGCGGCTTCGCTCGCGATGGCCGCGCGCGCCCACCACCGACGCCGACAGCGTGAGCAACAAGAGCCCCATCAGCGCCTCGGCGATCAGCAGGTTGTCACCGCGGTGAAATGCGGCCACCAGCGCAGAGCTGGTCAACAACGCGAGCACGTACCCCGTGCGGTCCACCGGCGACGATTCCGCCTGCTCGCGCGGGAACAGCGCCCAGAACTCGTGGAGCGCGATTCCGTTCACCACCAGCACGAGCCCGAAGAAACCGATCGTGCCGCCGGCGAACACGATCGCCAGCAGGACGGGAATCGCGACGGCGGCCGTGAGCAGTCGTTCCTTCAGCATGATCCCATCACTCCCTCACGCCATCGCCGGCTGGGCTTGCGGGTGCCCAGCGTACCTGCGAGGACGTCTTGCCGAAGCGCCGCTCCCGTCCCGCAAACACGCCGATCGCGTCGAAGAGGTGCTGGGTCGAGAAATCGGGCCACAGCACGTCGGTGAAATAGAGCTCTGCGTATGCGATCTGCCACAGCAGGAAGTTCGACACACGCACGTCACCACCGGTGCGAATCAGAAGATCCGGGTCCGGCATGCCGGCGGTGGAGAGCCCCGCTTGGATGTCCTCGACCGAGATCGCTGCCGGCGCGAGACTACCCGCCGCCACGCGGCCGGCGACCGCGCGGCACGCGTCGAGGATGTCGACACGCCCCGAGTAGCTGAGCGCCACGTTCAGCAGCAACCCGTCGTTCGACCGCGTCTTCTCCATCGCGCGAGCGAGATCGCGCCGAACCTCGGCGGGCAGCTCGTCGAAGCGGCCGATGACGTTGAAGCGAACCCGATTCTCGTGGATCTCGTCGATCTCGGTGCGGACGTAGCGACGGATGAGGCTCATGAGCGCGCGCACCTCTTCCGGGGGGCGGCTCCAGTTCTCGCGGCTGAACGCGTAGAGCGAGAGTACCTCGATACCGAGCAGCCGCGAGGTCCGGATGACGCGTCGGACCGTGGCTGCACCCCGGCGATGACCGAGCACGCGGACCTGGCCTCGACGCTCGGCCCACCGGCCGTTGCCGTCCATGATGATCGCGACGTGACGAGGCAAGGGCGCGCCAGCGAGATCGGCGCGGAACCGTTCGATGTGCGCGCGCTCCTCATCCGGGTCGTCGGCCGGCGTTGAGCGCGGCACTTCGTCGCTCGGCTCGAACGTCATGTGGGAATCGGACATCGACGGGCACGGCTCAGCGCTCGGGCTCGACGCTGCGGACGAGCCCACGGAGAGTTCGAACGTTCCTCGGGGAACGCTCAAACCTCCATGATCTCCTTCTCCTTCTCGGCGAGGATCTGATCGAGACGCGCGACGTGATCGTCGGTGATCTTCTGCACATCCGCGTGCAGCCGTCGCTCGTCGTCCTCGGTGATGAGGCCCTCGCTCTCGAGCTCTTTCAAGGACTCGTTGCCTTCCCGGCGCAAGTTACGGACGACCACGCGCGCGGCTTCCGCGTGCTTACGGATGTTCTTCACGATGTCTTTTCGCCGTTCCTCGGTGAGCTGCGGGATCGGGATGCGGATCAGCTTGCCGTCGTTGGTCGGCATCAATCCGAGATCGCTCGTGAGGATCGCCTTTTCGATGGCGCCCATGAGGCTCTTGTCCCAAGGCTGGATCGCGATCAGACGTGGTTCGGGCGCGTTCAGGCTCGCCACCTGGTTGAGCGGCGTCAGGCTCCCGTAGGCCTGCACCTTGATGCCGTCCAGCAGCGAAATGTGTGCACGCCCCGTGCGGATCTTGGTCAGATCCTTGGCGAAGGACTGCACCGCCTTGTCCATCTTCTCCTTGACGTCGCGCAGCAGGTCGTTATCCACGGGTCACTCCGCCACCAGCGTACCGATGGGCTCTCCGGCCACCACGCGCTGGATGTTGCCGTGCTCGAGCAGGTTGAAAACCACGATCGGCAGGTGGTTGTCCATGCACAGCCCGATCGCGGTGGTGTCCATGACCTGGATGCCGCGTTGGATCACATCCTTGTAGGTGAGCCGATCGAACATCGTGGCGTCGGGATACTTGACCGGGTCGCGGTCGTAGACGCCGTCTACCTTGGTGGCTTTGAGCAGCACGTCGGCGTGGATCTCCGCCGCCCGCAATGCTGCGGCGGTATCGGTAGTGAAGTACGGGTTGCCGGTGCCTGCCGCGAACACCACGACCCGTCCCTTCTCCAGATGGCGCATGGCACGCCGTCGAATGAACGGCTCACAGACCTGCTGCATCTCGATTGCGGACAACACGCGGGTCGAGGCCCCCAGCCGTTCCAGCACGTCCTGGAGCGCCAGCGCATTCATGATCGTGGCCATCATCCCCATGTGGTCGGCGATCGCACGGTCAAGGCCGTGCGACGCCGCCGCACGCAGGCCGCGGAAGATGTTACCGCCGCCGACGACCACTGCGACCTCGACACCACTCGCGTTGGCCTCGAGCACCTCGCGCGCGATGCGCTCGATGGCCGCGGGATCGATGCCATAACCCTCGCCACCGGCGAGAGCTTCCCCGGAGATCTTGAGCAATACGCGCTGATACCTGCGATGGCTGGCGGGGTGATCAGCGCTCATGTTGCCCCTTCCGCGGCATCCGACTTCGTCGTGACCGCCCGCACTCCACCCGAGCGGCTGAAGCGCGCTCCCGCCGCGGTCGGCGGCCCGGCCTCACGCCCGACCGACCTCGTAAACTACGAAGCGTCGAATCTGGACGTTCTCGCCGAGCTTCCCGGCGAGTTCCTTCACCATGTCGCCGACGGTCTTGGAGTCATCTTTCACGAACGCTTGATTGAGGAGGCAGACCTCCTCGTAGAACTTGGCCAGGCGGCCCTCGATGATCTTCTCGACCACCTGCGCAGGCTTGCCGCTCTCCGCCGCCTGCTCGCGATGGATGGCTTTCTCGCGCTCGAGCACGTCCGCGGGGACGTCCTCGGACTTCAGGTATGCCGGCCGCTTCGCGACCACGTGCAGCGCCACGTCCTTGGCGAAGGCCTGGAACACGTCGGTGCGCGCGACGAAGTCCGTCTCGCAGTTGAGCTCGACCAAGCAGCCCTTCTTCTGATCGAAGTGCACGTAGTGCTGGATGATGCCCTCGGTGGCCTCGCGCCCCGCGCGCTTCTCAGCCGACGCGATGCCCTTCTTGCGCAAGTAGTCGACGGCCTTGTCGAAGTCGCCTCCGGTCTCACCGAGCGCCTTCTTGCAGTCCATCATCCCAGCCCCGGTCATGTCCCGGAGCTTCTTCACGTCACTGGCATTGATCTCCACGGCTCTCTCCCGATGGCGCGACGCGATCCCGCGTCAGCCACCTTCCTCGTCGATGTCGGCTTCGAGGGATTCGCGAATCACGCGGCGGTCGACGTACGTTCCCATGCTCACCCGATCGCGATCGCCCTCTTCCGTCTCCGTGCGGTGGGGCTTGGGCCGTGCTCCGCGCTCGTCGCGCGCCGCCGTGCCGAGCTTCACCGCCTCCGACACCTTGCTCGAGAAGAGCCGAATGGCACGGATCGCATCGTCGTTGCCGGGGATCGGGTAGTCGACCAAGTCCGGATCGCAGTTGGTGTCGACGACCGCCACGATGGGGATGCCGAGGCGCCGCGCCTCACTGACCGCGATGCGCTCCTTGCCGATGTCGATCACGAACAGGCAGCCGGGCAAGTCCTTCATGTCCTTCACGCCGCCCAGCGAGCGCTCGATCTTCTCGATGCGACGACGGATCGCGAGCTGCTCCTTCTTGCCGATCAGACGCGAGCGCTCCTCGTCCTCGAGCAGCGACTGCATCTTCTTGAGCTTCTCGACGCTCTGGCGAACGGTGCGGAAGTTCGTGAGCGTACCGCCGAGCCAGCGCTTGGTGACGTGGTGCATGCCGCACGATTTGGCGGCGTCTTCGATGGCGTCCTCGGCCTGTTTCTTGGTCCCCACGAAGAGCACGTCTCCGCCCCCAGCGACGGATTCGACGACGTAGTCGTAGGCGCGATCGAAGAGCTTCTGCGTCTTGTCGAGGTGAATGATGTGAATGCCGTTTCGAGCCCCGAAGATGTACGGATTCATCTTGGGGTTGCGGCGTCGGGTCTGATGCCCGAAGTGCGCGCCCGCGTCGAGCAGCTCCTTCACCGAGAGATAGGACATGGTGTCACCTTCGCGGTTTGACCTCCCCTGGTTCATTCCCGTGCACGAGGCACCCACTCGGGGTGCCCACCGCCGGCATTCGAGTCCGCAGGGTGGGAAGGGCGAAGGCCATGCCCAAGCGCTACGCGCACACCGCGAACGGTGTCGGGCCTACGCCGAATGATCCCTGGTAGCTACCACGCGCTGTGTCACACGGCAACCGAGCGCTGGCGCGCCTCACCAGATTTGCGACCCGATTCGGGTTCGATCCGCAGCGACTGCCGCAACACGTTCACGTCGTGTAGTCGGCATTGATGCGCACGTACTCGGCGGACAGATCCGAGGTCCACACCGTCGCCTGTGCCGTGCCGGCCGCCAGATCGATGCTGAGCGGAACCAGCGCGCGGGTCTTCATCAGCGTCGAAGCATCGGCGAGCGGTGCCGGCCCCGCGGGTCGGCCGCGATCGTAGAGCTTGATCGGTCCGATCGCGACGACGGCCCGCGCGGGATCGAAACTCGCACCGCTGTAGCCCGCCGCAGCGAGGATGCGGCCCCAGTTCGGATCGGCGCCGTGAACCGCGGTCTTCACCAACAGGCTCCCGGCGATCGCACGCGCCGCGAGCAGCGCATCGCGTTCGCTCTTCGCTCCCCGCACGCCGACCTCCAGCGTGCGCGTCCAGCCTTCGGCGTCTGCCACCACGCCGAGCGCCAGGTCGTGCAAGACGTCGCCGAACGCGGCGGCGAGCTCGCGCCATCCGCGCTTGCCGGGGGTGAGGGGGGCACCACCCGCTGCACCGCCGGCAAGCGCCAGCACCGTGTCGTTGGTGCTGCGGTCGCCGTCGATCGTGATGCGGTGAAAGCTCTGCTCGTTCGCCTCCCGGAGGAGCAGGCGAAGGGCGCGCGGATCGACGGCGGCGTCCGTGAGCACGAAAGCCAGCAAGGTCGCCATCCTCGGGTCGATCATGCCGGCCCCCTTGGCGAAGCCGGCGATGGTGACGCGGCGCCCATCGGGAAGCGTGACGCGTCGCAGAGCGCGCTTGGGGCGAGTGTCGGTGGTGAGGATTGCTTCGGATGCGGCCTCGAAACCGCGCGGCGAGAGCGCGCTCACGGCACGGGGAATGCCCGCGAGCAGCCGGTCCATCGGCAGCGGTCTACCGATGACGCCGGTCGAGCACACCAGCACGTCGTCCGGACGAGCGCCGATGGCACGTGCTACGAGCGCGGTGGTCGCGAGCGCGTCCGCCGTCCCCTGTGCACCCGTGGCGGCGTTCGCGTTGCCGGCGTTGACCACGATCGCGCGTGCCCGCCCACTCTTCACGCGGCGCCGCGACACCCGCACCGGAGCCGCCTGCACGCGATTGGTGGTGAATAGTCCCGCTGCCGAGGCGCTTGCATCCGCGACCACGAGCGCGAGATCGGATGCGCCGTTCGCCTTGATCCCCGCGGCGACTCCCGCGAAGCGAAATCCCGGAACGACGATCGGTCGAGACGGCTTCGACTGGGGCATGGCGAGGCTCACCGGCCGTGACACTTCTTGTATTTCTGACCGCTGCCGCACGGACACGGGTCGTTACGGCCCACTTTCGGTCCCTCGTTACGAACGGTCACGGGCCGGGGCGCCGGCGGTGGTGGCGGCTGGTTCCGCCCGCTCGCACCAGGCGACGCCGCAGCAGGACTGCCACCAGCTGCCGCGACGGGCTGGATGGCTGCCTCCGGCGACGGTCCGCGGCTCATCGTGATCCGCGATGGCGGCCGCTGTTGCCGCGCCTGCCGCCGCGCCACGTCCTCCGGCTTCTCGACGTGGATGCGGAACAAGATCCCCACGGCATCGGCCTTCACCTGCCGCATGAGCGCGGTGAAGTACTCGAAGCCCTCCCTCTGGTACTCGCGGAGTGGGTCCACCTGCTTCATCGAGCGTAGATGAATGCCTTCCTTGAGGTGGTCCATCGACAGCAGGTGGTCCTTCCACAACGCGTCGATGGTACGCAACAGGATGTCCTGCTCGACGAGCCGCAAGAGCTCGCTGCCGATCTCCTCCTCGCGGGCGGAGTAGTGCTCCAACACCAACTTCGAGACGTGCTCGTGGAGCGCTTGCTCGGTCGCGTGCTCGAGCTTCTCCAGGTCGAGCTCGACCCGGATTCCGAATTGCGCGAAGAGCGCCTCGCCGATGGCGTCGACGCTCCAATCTTCTGGATGAGTTTTGGGCGGGATCTGCCGCTCCAGGAGGTGCTCGACGAGGTCCTCGACGTAGCCGAGCACCAGATCTTTGGTGCCCTCGCCTGAAAGGATCTTTCGGCGCATCGAGTAGACGACCTCGCGCTGCTTGTTCATCACGTCGTCGTACTCGAGCAGGTGCTTGCGGACGTCGAAGTTGCGCTCCTCCACCTTCTTCTGCGCGTTGGCGATCGCGCGCGTGACGATGCCCGCCTCGATGGGCTCGCCTTCTTCCATCCCGAGGCGCTGCATGATCGCGGACACCCGATCGGACGCGAAGATACGCATCAGGTCGTCCTCGAGCGACAGGTAGAAACGCGAGCTCCCGGGATCGCCCTGGCGGCCAGAGCGTCCGCGCAACTGGTTGTCGATGCGCCGCGATTCGTGCCGCTCCGTGCCGAGGATGTGCAAGCCCCCCGCTTCCAGCACCAGATCGCGCTCCTCGGCACAGCGGACGCGGAACTCCTCCAGACGTCGCGACCGCTCCTCGGGATCTTCCAGGTGCTTGACGAGGATCTCGGCGTTGCCGCCGAGGACGATGTCGGTACCGCGGCCGGCCATGTTGGTGGAGATTGTGACGGCGCGGTGGCGCCCAGCCTGCGCCACGATCTCGGCCTCGCGCTCGTGCTGCTTCGCGTTGAGCACGTGGTGGGGCACACCCTCGCGCTTCAAGAGCTTCGACAGGTGTTCCGAGTCCTCGATCGAAATCGTGCCGACCAGCACCGGCTGACCACGTTCGTGACAATCCTTGATCTCGGCGATGACGGCGACGTCCTTCTCCTTCTTCGTGCGGTACACGACGTCCTGGAAATCCTGGCGGATCATCGGCCGATGTGTCGGGATCACGACCACGTCGAGCTTGTAGATCTTGTGAAACTCGGCTGCTTCGGTGTCCGCCGTGCCAGTCATGCCCGCGAGCTTGTCGAACATGCGGAAGTAGTTCTGGAAGGTGATGGTCGCCAGCGTTTGGTTCTCGCTGGCGATCTTCACGCCCTCTTTCGCCTCCAGCGCTTGGTGCAAGCCATCGGAGTAGCGGCGGCCGGGCATCAGTCGGCCGGTGAACTCGTCGACGATGATCACCTCGCCGCCCTCGTTCACCACGTAGTCCACGTCGCGCTTGAACAGCGTGTGCGCACGCAGCGCCTGGTTGACGCAGTGAAGCAGCTCGACGTTTTCGGGCTCGTAGAGGTTGCCCGACCCGAGCAGCGCCTCCACCGCAGGCACGCCTTCCTCGGTGAGCGCGACCGTGCGCGCCTTCTCGTCGACCGTGTAGTGGCTCTCCGCCTCGAGTCGCGGAATCACGCGGTTGGCGACGTAGTACTTGTCGGTGCTCTCCTCGGACGGACCACTGATGATGAGCGGCGTCCGCGCCTCGTCGACGAGGATCGAATCCACCTCGTCGACGATCGCGTAGTTGAGCTGGCGCTGGACGTAGTGCTCGAGCCGGAACTTCATGTTGTCGCGGAGATAGTCGAAGCCGAACTCGTTGTTCTGGCCGTAGGTCACGTCGCAGCCGTACGCGATGCGACGTTGGTTGTCGTCGAGGCCGTGCTTGATCACGCCGACGGTGAGACCCAGCGCGCGATAGAGCCGCCCCATCCACTCGGCGTCGCGGCTTGCGAGGTAATCGTTGACCGTGACGACGTGCACGCCCTTGCCGGTGAGCGCGTTCAAGTAGACGGGCAGCGTCGCGACCAGCGTCTTGCCCTCGCCGGTCTTCATCTCCGCGATCCTGCCTTCGTGGAGGATGATGCCGCCGATGAGCTGGACGTCGAAGTGGCGCATGCCGAGGATGCGCTTGCTCGCTTCGCGGCACACGGCGAACGCTTCGGGTAGGAGATCGTCGAGGCGCTCGCCGTTGGCGAGGCGATCTCGAAACGCCGGCGTCCTCGCGGCCAGCTCGTCGAACGTGAGCTTCTCGAGCTCGGGCTCGAGCGCGTTGATGCGCGCCACCAGCGGCTGAATCCGCTTGAGCTCGCGATCGTTCTTCGTCGGGATGAGCCGACGAAACAGGCTCGTCATGAATGAATGCTCCCTTCGGAACTGCGGAATCTCGCCAGCCGCGCTCAGTCGGCTCCGCGGCGCGCCGTGCCGCCGCGGCGGGCACCGGTCGTGCTGCGCGCGCTACGCGCCGCGGCCCCACGTTCCGGCGACCGCCCGGAACTCGCCCCCGGGCGGCCTGCGTTCTCGATCATTTCGCTCGCGTGTTTCAACGTGGTCTCGGTGAGCTCGGCGCCACCCAGCATCCGCGCCACCTCCCTCACCCGCGCCTCCCCCCGGACTTCCTCGGCGTGGGCGACCGTACGCGCTCCGACGGTCTCTTTCCAGAGCTTGATGTGGCGATCGCCGAGGCAAGCGATCTGAGGAAGATGGGTGACGCAGAGGACCTGGGTGTGGCGAGCGATCTCGCGCAGCTTCTGGCCGACCACCTCCGCCACGGCGCCGCCGATGCCGGCATCGACCTCGTCGAAGAACAACGAGGGCTGCTCGTCGCTCGCTTCGAGATGGCGGGAAAGCGCCAGGAACACCCGCGAGAGCTCACCTCCGGACGCGATGCGATCCAGCGGCTTCAGGTCCTCGCCCGGGTTGGGGGTGATCAGGAATCGCACCTCATCCCAGCCGTCTGGGCGAGGATCGCATGCCTCGTCCGAACCGGGGCTCGCGACCTCCACGCGAAAGCGGCAAGCCTCCATACCGAGGGTCTCGAGCTCGCGCTCGATGGCTGCGGCCAGCACCGGGGCGTGCGCACTGCGCCGCTCGCTCACGGCACGCGCCGCGAGACGCGCAGCACGTTCCGCCTCGGCGAGCTCGCTCGCCAACGCGTCGAGACGTCCAGGCTCACGCTCGAAACGCGCACGCTCGGCGCGTAGCGCTGCAGCCTTTTCCAGCACTTCGGCTAGCGTTCCGCCGTGGCTACGCTTCAGTCGTTCGAGGGCACTCAGCCGCGCTTCGATCGATTCGAGCCGATCGGGATCGGCGTCGATCGCTGAGCCGTAGCTGATCAGTGCGCGACCTGCTTCTTGAAGCGCGATCTCGGTAGGCTCGAGCAACTTGGTGATCTCGACCAGCGCCGGATCCAGACGCTGCGCACGCGTCAGCTCCGCACGTACTCGCTCGACCAGCGTGAGGGCGGCCTGATCGCCCTCGTAGAGAAGCTCTCGGCCGCGAGCGGCCACTTCGGTGAGCTCGCCGGCGTGGCGCAGGACCTCGCGCTCGCGCGCCAGGTCGGCGTCCTCGCCGGGCTTCGGTGCGACGCGCTCGAGCTCCGCGAGCTCGGTCGCAATGCGGGCGAGCGTCGCGTCTCGCCGCGCCGCATCGGCGCGAAGCGTGGCCAGCTCGACCTCGAGCTCGCGCCAGCGGCCAACCTGCGCTTTGAGCTCGCGGCGCAGCTCCCAGAGACCTGCGCTACGATCGAGCAGGACCTGGTGCCAGGTGGGGTCTAGCAGCCGCTGATGTTCGTGCTGGCCCACGAGCGACACGAGCTTGAGCGCGAGCGTCACGAGCTGCGCGGTCGCAGCCAAGCCGCCGTTGATCGCAGCCCCGCCTCGGCCGGCGCGACGCAACGAACGGCGCAGCACCAACTCGCCATCCTGCATCTCCGCCGGTTGCGACTTGGCGTTCGCATCGACGCTGAAGAGCGCTTCGACTTCGGCGTCGTCGGCACCCGATCGAATCCGATCGGGATCGGCCTTGGAACCGAGCAAGAGCCCGATCGCCCCCGCAACGAGGGATTTCCCCGAGCCCGGCTCGCCGGTGATCACGTTCAGGCCTTCCCCGAAGACGATCCGTTCGTCCTCGAAGATCGCCAGATTCTTGAGATGGAGCTCGACGAGCATTCCGAAGGCTTGCGCGGCCGTCGCGGCCGCAGAATCGCGCGAGTATAGCTCGCATCACCGCCGTGCGTTGCCGCCAACACAGCGTTGCGGGCACCGCGGCGAGACCGCGCGTACCCGTGCAGCGGAGCACGTGCTAGCGTCGGCGGTGGTGGCAACCGGCGATCTCTTCGAGGACGAACCGCGACCGCCCGTGGCGCGCGGGGAACCGGCTGTGGACGTCTCGCGTGACGCACCGCTGGCCGAGCGCATGCGGCCGCGGACGCTCGCCGAATTCGTCGGCCAGGAGCATCTCCTCGGTAGCGGCAAACTGCTCAGGACGCTGCTGACACGGCGCGAGCTGAAGTCGCTGATCCTGTGGGGACCACCAGGAAGCGGCAAGACCACGCTCGCCCACCTGATCGCGCGAGAAGCGGGATTCGAGCTGGAACGGGTGAGTGCCGTGCTCGCGGGCGTGAAAGACATCCGTGAGGCGGTGGAGCGCGCCCGCAGGCGGCGACGAAACGGCGGGCGGACGGCGCTCTTCGTGGACGAAATCCACCGCTTCAACAAGGCGCAGCAGGACGCGCTGCTCCCCCACGTCGAGGCCGGGACGATCGTGCTGATCGGCGCCACCACGGAGAATCCTTCGTTCGAGGTGATTGGGCCGCTCCTATCGCGTGCGCGGGTACTCACCCTGAAGCCGCTCGACGATGAGCCCGTGGCCGAGCTGCTCGAACGAGCGCTCACCGACGGCGAGCGCGGCCTGGGCGGGCGCGGGCTCAGCGCCGAGCGTCACACCCTCGACTTGGTCGCACGTCTCGCCGAGGGTGACGCGCGGCAGGCCCTCGGCCTGCTCGAGATCGCAGCCGAGATCGTGGCGCGGCCGACGGGTAGCGGCTGCATCGACGCCGAAGCCGTGCAGGAAGCCACCCAGCGCAGATCGCTGCGATATGACAAGGCCGGCGAGGAGCATTTCAATCTGGCGAGTGCCTTCATCAAGAGCTTGCGCGGCTCCGATCCGGACGCTGCGCTCTACTGGATGCTCCGCATGCTGGAGGCTGGTGAGGACGCGAGATTCGTCGCGCGGCGCATGGTCGTCTTCGCGGCGGAGGACGTGGGGAATGCGGATCCGCACGCGCTGCCGCTCGCCGTGGCCGCCAAGGACGCTCTCCAATTCGTGGGGCTACCCGAGGCCCGGATCCCGCTGTCGCAGTGCGCCGTCTACCTCGCGTGCGCGCCCAAGTCGAATGCTTCGTACGCGGCGATGGGACGCGTGCTCGCGGAGATCGCCGCGAGCGGCTCGCTGCCGGTACCGCTGCATCTGCGCAACGCGCCGACGACGCTCACGAAGGACGCCGGTTACGCAAGCGGCTACCGCTACGCTCACGACTACGAAGGCGGTGTCGCGCCGCAGACGCACCTTCCAGAGCGCTTGGCAGGGCGCACGTTCTTCGAGCCCACCGATCGCGGTTTCGAGGCCGGCATCCGCGAACGCTTGAATCGTGCGAGGAGAGCCCGTTCGACGCGCGAGGGCGAGCACGACGACGATCACTGAGGCGTCGAGCTCTCGAGCTCGTTCAGCCGAGGCTCGACGGGCTGCACCAGCGACGCGCCGTCGACAGGGAGGAGGCCCTCTTCGGCGGCGACTTCCGTGAAGGTTCGCCCCTGACCCGCTTCCCACGCCATGTAAAAGCGGTAGCCGAACCAACCCACCACCGGCAACCATGCGAACTGCTCGTAGTCACGGAGCCCGATGCCTTCGTTCATCTGCAGCCCGACGCGTGGCCCGATGCAACAGCTCGCGAGGAACGGCCACGGTCCACCGTCGTATTTCTTGCCCGCGAACGCCATCGGCACGACGCTGACACTCACATAGAGCACGAGCACGTTCCGCCAGCGTCTGCGGCGTCGCGTGCGGCGATCGGTGGTGGCGGACGTCATCGAGAGCCTCCCGGCTCAGAAGCAGTGCCGCGAGTCTAGGGACGCGCGTTTCCTCGCGTCAAACCCGCGGTTTACGTGAATTCCGGGACCGCGCGTCCTTGACGGGTTCTCGTTCGGATCGGTACAAAGGGCGCACTCATCCGCAACGTTCGCCCAGAGGAGCTTGATCGATGACCGACACTCGAACGCGTTCGAAGCTCACGAGCTTCATCCTCGCCGGCGCCGTGTTTGCTTCGGGCTGCCTGCACAGCACGCGACTCGTGACCGAGCCGGAAGGCGCGAACGTGACCGTCAACGGCCAATTTCTCGGACCGTCGCCGGTGATCTACCAAGATCGCGGCGGCGTGCCGAAGACCTACTACATCAAGATCGAGAAGCCAGGGTACAAGACCATCGAGACCGGCGTAGATTCCGTCTACAAGGCGGACATCCACCTGTTGGCACTGCTCGCTGCAATCTTCGGCTACTTCTTCACCGCCGAGCTCGAGGACAACTACAAGTTCATCTTGCAGCAGTGACGAGCTCGACGCGTCGATCGACGACGACGTCAACAACGAAACACGCCGCGCTCCCGAAGGAGCGCGGCGTGTTCGCGTACGGCGGTAGGCGGAGGCCGCCCGACCAAGTCGGTCGTCAGTCCTTGGCAGGCTTGGCCTTGGTGCGCGCGGCAGCTTTCGCCTGCTTGGCCGCCTGCTTCGCGGCTTTGGCCTTGTCCTCTTTCGCCTTGCGCCGCGAATCGAGGAAGCGCTTCACGATGCCGCCCTCGGCCTTCGCCGCAGCCTTGTCTCCGAGCTCGTGGATCCGCCGACGAACGATCTTCCCCTTGTGCTTGGGAAAGTCCGCTCGCAACACCACGGTCTTCGTATGCACCGCGACGACGGTGCCCTGCATGGAACTTCCCGCGAACGGGAACGTCACGGACTGCCCAACTTCGATCGCCATCTCGAAATCCTCATGTGGCGGGGTGGACGGGACTCGAACCCGCGGCCTCCGGCGTGACAGGCCGGCGTTATAACCGACTTAACTACCACCCCAAGTTTCGGTGCGCCTCGGTGGGCGGAAAACCTCCGCCGCTGCATCTTCATCCCTCCCACCACGCACCCTGGTGGGCGGAACAGGGATCGAACCTGCGACAGCCGGCTTGTAAGGCCGGTGCTCTCCCGCTGAGCTATCCGCCCGGACGACTCGGCCGGTCGAAAGTCGGCTGAACATATCGAACCAACTCGCGCGGCGGCAACCCTTTCTTGGCAGCTTGGCGAAGGCATCGACAGAACGTTCGACGAGACGAACCCGACGATGCCGGCGCGCACCTCTGGGCCTCCGTGACTCAGGCTTTCGCGAGCGAATCGGCAGAGTGTTCCATCGTGGCCTGGCCACGACAGGCGGCGGGCTGGAAGCGCCCGCCGCTCGATTCAGTGTTTGGTGATTTCCAGAACTGGCGCTTGTGCGGGGAGATCCGCGGGCGCAGCTGGCGCTGGCGACGGAAGCACCTTGATCTGGTCGGCGACGTCGTCGGGTGCATCGCGAAACAAGTTGCTCGGCTCGCTCACGACCAGCGCGAGCTTCAAGACCTCGTCCACGTGGCTGACGAGGTGAACCGTGATGCTCTTGAGAACGGAAGCCGGGATGTCCTTCAAGTCCTTCTCGTTCTCAGCCGGGATGATGATCGTTCGGATGTCGCCGCGATGGGCCGCGAGCACCTTTTCCTTGAGCCCACCGATCGGCAGCACTCGGCCGCGTAGCGTGATCTCGCCGGTCATCGCGACGTCGCGACGAACCGGGAAACGCGTGAGCGCAGACGTGATGGCAGTCGCCATCGTGATGCCCGCCGACGGTCCGTCCTTGGGAATTGCCCCCTCGGGAACGTGGATGTGCAGATCGATCGCCTGGTAGAAGTCGGGCTTGAGGCCGAGTCGAGTGGCACGCGTGCGCACGTAGCTCATCGCTGCCTGCGCGGATTCCTGCATCACGTCACCGAGCTTGCCGGTGATGGTGAGCTTGCCCTTGCCGGGCATGATCGTGACCTCGGTGTTGAGCAACTCGCCACCGACGTCCGTCCACGCCAGTCCCGTCGCCATGCCGATCTCGTGCTGTTCTTCCTTGACACCGAAGCGGTACTTCGGAACGCCGAGAAAGTTCGGCACCGCTTGCGGTGTGATGCGGTCCCGATGCGCGTGCCCGTCCTTGACGACTCGGCGGGCCACCTTGCGGCAGATGCTCCCGACCTCGCGTTCCAGGTTCCTGACGCCCGATTCCTTGGTGTACTCGCGGATGATCCGCAGCACCGCAGGTGTCGTGAAGTCGAGGTCGTCGTCCTTGAGCCCGTGCTCCTCGATCTGCTTCGGCACCAGGAATTGCTTCGCGATCTGGACCTTCTCGATCTCCGTGTACCCCGGCAGCCGGATGATCTCCATGCGGTCCTGCAACGGCCGCGGAATCGAGAACAGCGTGTTCGCGGTGGTGATGAACATCACCCGCGACAAGTCGTAGTCCATGTCCAGATAGTGGTCGTTGAAGGCATGGTTCTGCTCGGGATCCAGCACTTCGAGCAGCGCGGCTGCGGGATCGCCCCGGAAATCCGCGCTCATCTTGTCGATCTCGTCGAGCAGGAAGACCGGGTTCTGCGAACCGGCTTTCTTCATCGATTGGATGATCTTGCCCGGTAGCGCACCGATGTAGGTGCGACGGTGGCCCCGGATCTCCGCCTCGTCGCGGATCCCGCCCAGCGAGAGGCGCACGAAGCTGCGTCCCGTCGCCTTGGCGATCGATTTGCCGAGCGAGGTCTTTCCGACGCCAGGAGGGCCGACGAAGCACAAGATGGGGCCCTTGATCTTGTCGACCAACTTCTGTACCGCGAGGTACTCGACGATCCGCTCCTTGATCTTCTCGAGACCGTAGTGGTCCGAGTCGAGCGTTCGCTCGGCCTCCTCGAGATCGAGCTTGTCCTCCGTGCCCTCGCCCCAGGGCAAGCCCAAGATCCAATCTACGTAATTCCGGACGACGGTCGCCTCGGCGCTCATCGGCGACATCATCTTGAGCTTACGGATCTCCTTCTCGCACTTTTCGCGGGCCTCGGCGGACAGCTTCTTCGCCTTGAGCTTCTCCTCGAGCTCCTGGATCTCGTTCTTGAACTCGTCCTTCTCGCCGAGCTCCTTCTGGATCGCCCGCATCTGCTCGTTGAGGTAGTACTCCTTCTGACTCTTCTCCATCTGCTTCCGGACCCGCGTCCGGATTCGCTTCTCGACCTGAAGGATCTCGATCTCGGCCTTCATGAGCTGGAGCAGCTTCTCGAGCCGCGGGCCGACGTCGGCGAGCTCGAGCAGCTCCTGCTTGTCCTCGAGCTTCAGGTTGAGGTGGGCGACGATGGTATCCGCGAGTCGCGACGGATCGTCGAGCGTCATGGCCGAGAGAATCATCTCCCGCGGCACGCGCTTGTTGAGCTTCGAGTACTGCTCGAACGTCTCGTTGACGCTGCGTTTGAGCGCGGCGATCTCGACGGGGTCACCGATGACGTCGGCGGTCTCCTCCACGCGCACCTGGAAGAAGCGGTCGTTCGGCACGTACTCGCGGATCCGCGCGCGCCGCTTGCACTCGACCAGCACCTTCACCGTGCCGTCCGGCAGGCGCAGGAGCTGGATGACGCTCGACAACGTGCCCACGCGATGGATGTCGTCCTCGGTGGGATCGTTGGTCTTGGCCTTCTTCTGAGCAGCCAAGAGGATCATCTTGTCGTGATTCATCGCGTCGTCGAGGGCGTTGATCGACTTCTCGCGGCCCACGAAGAGCGGGACCATCATGTGCGGAAAGACGATGATGTCTCGAAGCGGCAACAGCGGATAAAGGCGGTCGGTGGCACGGACGACGGGTGTCCGCCGGTCGCGGTCGTTGCGAAAGATCATGGCGTGGCCTCGGGGCTCGGCTGGCGGTGGGCCGTCACGCGGTCCCGACCTGGCGACCGTCCTCGAACGGCTTCTCGAAGACGGTGATCGGGTTCGCGTGGTGCAGGATCACATCCTCGTTGATGATCACTTCCTTGACGTGCGGCTGCGACGGGATCTCGTACATGATGTCGAGCATCACGTTCTCGAGAATGGACCGAAGCCCACGCGCACCGGTGTTGCGCTTGAGCGCCTCTCGCGCGATGGCGATGAGCGCACCCTCGGTGAACTTGAGCTTCACGTTCTCGAACTCGAAGAGCTTCTTGTACTGCTTGGTGATCGCGTTCTTGGGCTCCCGCAGGATCCGCACCAGCGCTTGCTCGTCGAGCTCCTCGAGCGTGGCGATCACCGGGAGGCGCCCGACGAACTCGGGGATCATGCCGAAGCGCAGCAGGTCTTCGGGCTCGACCTGCTTCAGGAGCTCGCTCACTTTGCGGTCTTGCTTCTTGCGCACGTCCGCGCCGAAGCCCAAGCTCTTGCGACCGATGCGGTGCTCGATGATGCCGTCGATGTTCGTGAAGGCACCGCCGCAGATGAACAGGATGTTGGTGGTGTTGACGTGCAGGTATTCCTGCTGCGGGTGCTTGCGGCCGCCCTTGGGCGGAACGCTGGCCATCGTACCTTCGATGATCTTGAGCAACGCTTGCTGGACACCCTCACCGGAGACGTCCCGTGTGATCGACGGGTTGTCGCCCTTGCGTGCGATCTTGTCGATCTCGTCGATGTAGACGATGCCCTTCTGGGCCTTCTCGATGTCGTAGTCGGCGTTCTGTAACAGGCTCAAGATGATGTTCTCGACGTCCTCGCCCACGTAGCCGGCCTCGGTGAGACTGGTGGCATCGGCGATCGCGAACGGGACGTTGAGGATCTTGGCGAGGGTCTGCGCCAGCAGTGTCTTGCCGCAGCCCGTCGGACCGAGCAGCAGGATGTTCGACTTCGAGAGCTCGACGTCGGACGAGTACGCGTTCGACTCGATGCGCTTGTAGTGGTTGTGGACCGCGACCGCGAGGATCTTCTTGGCGCGG
>CAYVDO010000017.1:8210-38780 GCA_964450125.1 uncultured bacterium | reverse complement strand
GGGGGTGGGCCCCGCTGCGGCTTTGCCGCAGCGGGCGGGGGGCTTGAAAAGCCCCCCGAAGAAACTCGACTCAGGACGGTCGCCCCCACAGGAAGCCCTGGCCGTACGGGATCCCCACGTCGCGGAGCAGCATCAGATCGTTCTCGTGCTCGATGCCCTCGGCGACCAGCTCGGCGCCCAGTGCATCGACTGCCTTCACCAGGCGACGCAGCGAGCGCTCTTTGCCAGTGTCGTGAGCGATACCGGTGACGTACTTGGGGTCGATCTTCACGACGTCCGGCTCGAGCAGCAGCAATGCCTCGAGCGAGCTGCGGCCGAACCCCACGTCGTCCATTGCCACCTTGATGCCAGCGCTGCGGAATTGTTGCACCTGGGCCCGGAGCACGGCCGGATCGGCGATGAATTGTTGCTCGCTGATCTCGACACAGAAGGAGTAACGGTCGGCCGTCGTGGGAAAGAGCGTGAGCAGGCGTTCGGGCGGAGTGTCTAGCAGCGTGGAAGGAAAGAGATTCACGTGGAAACGGAGCTTGCGGTCCAACTCGCGAGTTGCCGCGATGCAGGTCTTGAGACACCGCAGGTCCACCAACGTCAAGATGTTGCTCTCCAGGCAGACCCGGAAGAAATCGCCCGGCATCTCGAACGGCCCGCTCGGACCGCGCGTCAGGAACTCGTAGCCGGCGAGGCTGCCGTCGCCGAGGTGGAAGATCGGCTGCGACACGGCGCGGAAGCAGTCCTCCTGCCGCAACAGCTCGCGCACGTCGGCACAATGCCCGCCGTTGGTCCCGCCGCGCGCGACTTCCGTCGTGGAGACTCGGTTCTTGCCGGCGAGCTTGCTGTCACGGATCGCGAGACGCGTGAGCGTCAGCACCTCTTCGATGGAGCAAATCTCGTAGGGTAGGCGGGCAACACCGAGGCTCGCCGTGACGCGGATCGGTTCGGAGAAGACCACGAGCGGGTCCTCGGAGACGGCGAGGCGCACGCGCTCCGCCACCTTGAGGGCCTCGGCCCAGCGGGTCTCGGGCAGGAGGATCAGGAACTCGTCGCCACCGACCCGTGCGACGTGGTCCGAAGGCCGTAGGCTGGCCTCCAAACGCTTCGAGACCTCGGTGAGCACCACGTCGCCGACAGCGTGGCCGAGTCGGTCGTTGACGCGCTTGAAGTCGTCGCAATCGAGCAGCGCCGCGACCAGCGGCGCGCCGGTGCGCTGGGCACGATTCACCTCGCTCGCCAGCACGCGCTCGAGCCCGCGCCGATTGAGCAACTCGGTGAGCGGGTCGAGGCTTGCGAGCCTTTCGAGCCGGGCGTTGGCGGTCTCGAGCTGGACGGTGAGTGCCTCCAGCTCGACCAGGCGACGCTTCTCCTCGCCCACACGCGCTTCCAGCTCGCGTTGCTTGGCGCGCACGAACTCCTCGAACGTGGACACCAGGAAATCGAGGATCTGCTCCTTGTGCGCCGAGATCGTGAACCGCCGCCCCATGAACACCAGGTCGATGCCGACTTTCTGGTGTCCCGTGTCGCGTACCTCGCGGCTCGTGAGGATGTGGCGAATCCGCCGCACCAGATAGGTGCCTTCGTAAGGCTTGGTGATGAAGTTGTCCGCGCCGCATTCGAGGCCGCGGATGATGTCGCTGGCATCGTGCAGCACCGTGAGCAGGATGACGGGAGTGCCGGTGCACGAGCCCCGCTCCTTGATGGCCCGGCACAGCTCGTAGCCGGTCATGCCCGGCATGAGCACGTCGCTCAGCACCATGTCGTACGGCTCGCGAGCGGCGCTCACGAGCGCCCACGCCCGCTCGCCGTCGGGCGCATGATCCACCTCGAAGCCCTCGTGCTCCAGGATCATCCGGAGCTGCTCGGCCTGAGTGGGACTGTCTTCGGCGATCAGGACACGCGTCATCCACTCCTCCGGTTCCGGGTCCCCTGGGGTGACGGGGGGCGCGCATTATCGAACGAAACGGGGCGCATCGAGCAATCCCTCGCGGTCGCCGCCTGCGCGCGCAGCCGCGAGCTGGGGTGTCTTGGTCGTTCGCTCACGTGGCACCCTCCGCGGAGCGGGCGAGCAGACGCTCCACCGTCTCGGTGAGCTCACACGGTCGGAACGTCTCCGTGGAGAGCCACGCGCTCACGTCCTCCGGTTCACTCGTCGACGGCTGTGCGAGCACGACGACCGGCATTGGCGACTCGGGCGCGCCTGCCGCGCGACGCACCGCATCCCAGTCGATCGCCGGACCGTCGGCATGCCGGCCTTCTGCCACGAGCAGGGCTGCGCCTTGCTCGGCGACGATGCGCTCGGCTTCCGACGTGGTGGTCGCGAGCGCGACTCGGTATGCCGCACGCTCCAACACTCGCCGCAGGAGCTCGCGCGTCCAAGTTCCCGATGCCGCCACCAAGATCCGCGGCGCCTCGGAGGGCGCTGCGGGAGTCGGGCTCGCGGTCTCACCGACCTCCGGCCAAGTCGCGTGCCGGGCGCGTGCCACGACCTCGTCGGGATCGACCACCGTCACGGTGATGCCGTCGGCGTCGACGAACGTGCCGAGACGCGGGCTGCGCAACTCCTGTGGATGGCCGGCCTTGGCGACGACGACCCGCTCCAGCGCACCGATGGAATCGACCGCGACCACCGCCTGGCTCGCTTCGCTCGCCAGCACGACGCCGCGGGGGCGGGCCTCGACCGGGATTGTGCCGGATCGCACGCCGGGCGTGACCAGCACGTCGAGGCTGGCAACCGGCAGTGAGCGCTCACCCACCAACCGGTACGCCCGACCGCCGAGGCTGCGCAGCTCGGGAGCGCTGAGCGGTATCACGCACTCCACGGCTCGGATTGGAAGCGCGTACGCGGTACCACCCGCTACCACGCGCAGCACCCCCTGACGCAATCCGGGGTGCGGAACGCGGATCTCGAAGCGCGTCCCCAGTCCCGGGCGATGGGAGAGCGCGAGAATGCCGTCGAGCTCGTCGACGCGAGAACGCACCGCGTCGAGCCCCGTGCCGCGCCCGGAAAGCGTGCTCACCCGCGCGGCGGTGGTGAAGCCGGGACGGCAGAGCAGCCGCAGCAGCTCGTCGGTGCCGTTCGGCGCAGGCAACCCGAGACGCTCGGCGGCCCGCTGCACCACCGCCGTGTCGATTCCGCGCCCGTCGTCCATCACCGAGAGGGTGATCTGCGCGTCGTCCACCTGGCAGGCCGCCACGATTCGCGCCGGTGATGGCTTCCCCGCTCGGCGGCGCTCGGCCGGTGTCTCGGTGCCGTGATCGACGGCGTTGCGGATGAGATGGCGCAGCGGATCCTTGAGCCCGTTCGCGAGCGTCGCGTCGATGCGTTGCTCGCCGCCCTCGATCTCGAGGCTGAGCTCTCTGCCGGTCGCCGCCGCGAGATCGCGCACCATTTTTTCGAACCCGTCGCAGAGCTCGCGAAACACGATTCCCGTGCGGGGTTGGGGCCGCTCTTCGTCCGGCTGCTGGACGGGTCGTGTGATCGGCTGTTCCACCTGCGCGGACGGTTCGCGGAGTGGAGCAGCAGGTGGTGCCTGAGGCGGTCTGCCGGCAGCGGTGGTGCGCTGGCTGCGCGTGGTTTCGGCGAGCCGATTCGCGATTCGCTCGATCGGCGCCCCCGCGAGGCCGCTGCCCTGGGTCAACCGCGAGTGGGCATCGGCGAGTGCATCGACCGTGTCGTAGAGCAGGTGGAAGAGGGTGCCGCGGTCCGAGCCGGTCGCGTTGCGCGCCGCGAGCAACGCTTCCTCGAAGAGATGACAGGCGAGCTCGATGGTCTGAAGCTGGACGGCCTGCGATGCGCCCTTCAGGCTGTGCGTGGTACGGCAGAGCGTGTCGAAGCGGGTTCCGTCGTCAGCCGCAGCGCTCCCCCGTTCGATGGCAGCCAGCTCGCGATTGCAGGTCAGCACGTGCTCGGCCATCTCGGCCAGGTACGTGTCCATGAGCCTTGCGTTCACTCGCGGCGAGCTCATCGCAGATGCTCCCGAGGCACGACCGCGGGGTGCCGGTGATCAGCGCGGAGTCCCGAGCAGCTCGTCGAGTTGGCTGCCGAGGCTCGCGAGCGCGGCGGTGATGCGTTCGGCCTGATCCAGGGCGCGATCGGTCGCGTCACCGGGCTGCGGCGCGGCTGGCGCCGCCACGACGGGCGCTGGTGCCGTGCCCATTCGGGTGTCGCTCGGAAGAGCGGAAGCGACGGCGCGAGGCGGTTCGGCAGCGGCGGCGTATTGCCGTGCTGCAGCCGCACCGCGTTGAGCGCCATCGGCAGCGAGCACCGCGCGTCCCAGCTCCTCGCGGATCTCGTTGGCGAGGGGGCCGAGCTCCTGACTAGCGCGGATCCAGCGCACCACCTGATCGCGGATTTCCGAGGCCGACCGCGCGGCACCGCGGGCGGCTGGATCGGAGCGCGTCGCTTCGAGGGCTGCATTCAGGGCCAGGAGGTCGATGCGCTCGGCGATCTCACGGGCGGCGGCGAGCCGGCGATCGAGCTGGTCGGCGATGTCCACCACGCTGAGCAGGCGCGTGGCCATGCTGTTCGATTCCTCGAAGAGCTCATCGAGCTTGCGCAGCGCTTCTTCCCACGCGGCGGTCTCTTCCGCTGGTGGTGAATCGTGACGTTCGCGCGCGGCGGAGGGGACGTCGTGTACCGCCCGTGGAGCCTCGTCAGTGGCGGTCGAGCCCGAGAACCAGCCGCGCAACGTCTGGTCGAGCGCTGCGCTCGCCGTGGCGATCCCATGCACGGCGTGCGCGATTCCGCCGAGCGCACGATCGATGCGAGCACGGCGCTGACGCTCGAGCTCGAGTAGTTCGCGGACGCTCTGGGGCATGGCGCGGATTCGACTCCTGGTGGCGCACGTCGGCACCCCCCCGGGCGTCGTGCGACACAACCCAAAAATCGTACCATTGGCCCCGGATCGCTCGCACGGATCAGGCGACCGATCGGCGGGTCTCGCGACCTTCCAGGACCCTCAGATCCTTCGATAGATCGCGGCGAAGCTCGCGCTCGACCATGCCGATCTCGACCACCATCCGCATCACGCCCTGGCCGGGCTCGCGTAGCGCGCTCCACAAGCGCTCGGGATCGCGAACCACCAAAACCTCGCGAGATTTCGGCGGTACGATCAGCTTGGCCTCGGCGAGCGGCGATTCCATGCCGTGGCCCTGAAGGTAGCGAACCACCGCGCGGATGCTCTGCAGCGAGATGCCCTGTTTGCGCAGCTCGGTAGCGGTGCGAAGCGCCACCAGGTCGCGAAACGAATACACGCGCCCGCGGCCTTTGCCCGCGCCGCGGGCTCCGGCGACGCTCGGGCGCAGGAACCCGCTGCGATCCCAGTAGGCGAGGGTGGCGTATTTCAGACCAGCGAGACGCGCGGCCTCGCCCGCGCTGAATCCGCTCTTGTCGATGAGCTTCCGCTGTTTACGAGCGCCCACCGTGAGCCCCGCGCGACGCTTCGGCATGGCTCGCCTCCCTCACAGCCGGCTTCGAGAGCCGCGGTTGTCGTGAATGGATTTACTTCATGATAAGCGATCGCATAGCCCTGCACAACGAGGCGTTTTTCGGTCTTCCGGGGCGATGACGCGTCGCGTCGACGACGCTGCTGCGCCGCACACGCTACCGTTGGCGCGCAGATCCTCGCGGGCGCACGCCGCGCCTCGATTGCGCTCCGTCCAAGCCACGTGAAAGCCCAGACTCGCCCGGATGGCGATCGCTCGTTCGCGACGCCGACGCCCGGCCGACGGCTGTTGTTCCTGGCCGCACTGGGCTGCCTCGTGTTTCCGATCGTGCTCGTCGCCGAGATCAGTTACCGCATCCGTCGCGACATTCCGCTCTTCCCCGACGGCCCGCGATCTCGCACGGACGCGCCGGCGAGCGGCGCCGGGGTGATGGATTTCGACGACGTCCACTACTACGAGATCTTCCAGCGTGTAGCCGACCCCGACCTGCTCTACGTGCCGAAGCCTGGGTTCGCGCACGGTGCGGTCTCGATCAACTCGCACGGCTTTCGCGACCGAGAGTTCTCGGTCGAGAAGCCGCCGAACACGTTCCGCATCGTGGTGCTCGGCGACTCGATCGTGTGGGGTCACCGTCTTCCTCTCGAAGACACCTTCGCCAAACAGCTCGAGCGGATGCTCAACGCCGAGGCCGGCGGTGGGCCAACGTACGAGGTGCTCAATTTCGGTGTGTCCGGCTATTCCGCCCGGCAGGAGGTTGGCATCTACCGGGCGCGCGCGGCGGCCTACGACCCCGATCTGGTGATCGTGGGATTCTGCGTGAACGACGAGTACTACAGCTCGGTGGAAGGCGATTTTCTCGACGGCGGGTCGGGGGGCTTGTTTCGCAGGTCGTTCCTTCTCGAGCACGCCGAGCTGTCGCTGATCGAGCTCTTGCGTCGGCGCGTTCCGGGCGTCGCGTCGCACTTCCGGCAAGCGGTGGACGTGCACGCTCACCTCGCCGACCTGGCGCAGATGCGCGGCGGCGCGCGCAGCCTGATCCTGATCTTTCCGGTCCTCGAGTCGTTGGAGAACTATCGCGATGGTGCCTCGCACGCGCGCCTGACCGAGGCCGCCGCAGGCCTTCCCTTCGTGGTGCACGATCTGCTCCCCGATTTCCTCGGCCGGCCGACGGAGCAATACCGCGTCGAGCCGCGCGACGTGATCCACCCCAACCGCCTCGGCAACGAAGTCGCGGCCCGTGCGGCGCTCGCGGCGCTTCGCCGCCACGGGCTGATCCCGAGTGACGGCGGGTGAGTTCAGCGCGCGAGCGCTAGCACGATCTCGAGCGCGATCAAGAGCAGGATCGCGATCTCGAGCGCCTCGGCGCGTGAGCTCGTGGCACGGTTGCGAAAGACGTCGGTGAGGCGCTCGAGAAGCTCGAGCTTGCCGTCGACGGTGCGTTGCCAGATCGGCAGGTGCAAGCGCTCGGCGGTGCGCGCGTGGATCTTGGTGAGATAGAGATCGCCGGTGAGCTTCAGGGCGTTGGCGGTGCGCTCCCGCAAGCTCACGGCGTCGAGCCGTAGCTCGGTCAGCTCGCGTACCCACGCCGCCTCGCGACGATAGGAGAGCAGCCGCTGGGGCCGCGCCGCTTCCTCGTAGAGCGCGTTGAGCCGCCGATCGAGCATCGCGTCGACGTAGCGCAGTTCGAGAAGCTGGACGTTGAGGAGCTCGAGCACCGCCACGGCATCCACGTAGTCCTCGTCGATCAAGAGCGCCACGTTCCAGTCGGTGATGACGAGATCCGAGGGCGTGTAGGTCACGGCGGTGCGCAGTACCTCGTCGATCTCCGATGCGGAGAGCGGGCTCGGCTCGCCGTGGACGATGCGTGCCAGCCGCTCGCGCTGGCTGGCGAGCAACTCGGCCGCCGGCTCCTGGCCGTCGAACGCGGCGACCTGCACCACGTAGTAGTCCTCGCTCAACCCGTGGCTCTCGGGATTCAGCCGTTCGACGAAGGGTGCCAGGCGATCGAGCGCCTGCCGCAGGCAGGTGCGCGCCTGCGATTCCCAAGGGTTGGTGCCGGTGAGCTCGGCAGTGAGCGCCGTCAGGTCGTCGAGCCCGAGATCCGCGAGCGGCATCTCGAAGACCACGCTGGCCGCGCCGAAGGCGTGGGCGCGCAGGCCGACCGTGGCCTCGACCTCGCGTCCCGCGAGCGCCAAGCGCTGCTTCGGAAGCTCGATCACCGCCGGGGGGGCGTGGAACTGCACCAGCGCGGGACCGGCCCGGCGCTGCGCTGCGTCGGGCGGCGTCCCTAGACTCGCCCGCAACCGTGGGAGGTCGATCTCCCAGCCGATGTCGAACGCGAAGAGCCCGAAGAGTCGACCGCGCTGGATGCGCATGGCGCGTGCTCGCTCAGCGTGGCTGGCTGAGCACTCCGTACGCGAACGCGATCCAGCCGGCGATGAACGCGAGCCCGCCGAGCGGAGTGATGGCGCCGAGCATGCGAATGCCGGAGGTGGCCAGCGCGTAGAGGCTGCCGGAGAAAACCGCGACTCCGGCCACGAACAGCCAGCCCGCCACCGCGAGCGGCGGCACGGGCCAGCGGCTCCACGCGAGACCGACGGCCACGAGCGCCAGCGCGTGGTACATGTGGTAGCGGACGCCGACCTCGAACACGATCAGCATCTCCGCGGGTAGCCGTTGCTTGAGCCCGTGGGCGGCGAAGGCCCCGAGCCCTACGCCCAGGCAGCCCAAGATCGCGCCCAGCCCGATGAAGGTTCGATCCACGTCGGCCTCCGCGATGCGCCCAGGTTCTCAGGCGACTTCGCGATCGTCGTCGGCCGCTCCCGCCGCTGGGGCGGGAGGGCGCGGGCGGGAAGCGTCGCGCTCGAGGAACCGGGGGCGAATCAAGATGATCAGCGCCGGAACGATGGTCACGGCCGCGAGCGCCGACGTGACCATGCTCAACCCGACGTAGCCGCCGAGCTGACGATGATAGGAGAGTCGGGACAGGCAGATCACCGCCGAACCCGATGCGATGGCCGAAGCGACGAAGAAGATCGCCTTCCCCGCGGTCAGCATGGTGGTGAGCGTCGCCTGGCGCACGTCCGGCTGGCGGCGATGCTCTTCGCGATAGCGGAAGATGAAGTAGATCGCGTAGTCGGCACCGATGCTGATCGTGAGCGCTGTGATCGTGGCGGTCGCGAGGTTGAGCCAGGTGCCGACGATACCCATCACCCCCACGTTCCCGAGGGCCGCGACCACGGACGGGATCAGTACCAGCACGCCAGCGACTGGCGAGCGCAGCACCAGCGTCGCCAGCAGCCAGATGATGCCGCAGATCACCGCCGCGTTGCGGATCTTCTCGCGCACCACCAGATCGTTCACCGCCTTGCCGATGGCGAGCACGCCACCTGCCACGTCCACCTTCACGTTCGACGGGAAATGACCGTCGGCATAGCTCTTGGTGGCGTTGAAGATGGTGTCGCAGTACTTGGCGTGATCGTCCTTGGCGAACGCACGCACCACCGCCCGCTGGTACGGGTGGTCCACGACCGCGTCGAAATCGTCGGGATCGCCGGAGTAGAGCAGGAAGAGCTGCGCCACGGCCTCGCGTGAGTCCGGGATCACGCGGAACGCTTCGTCGCCGCCGTTGAGCGCCACGTTCATCTGCTTCACGTAATCCACGATGGATTGCGTGCGGCCGACGTCGGGCAGGCTCTCGATGTGGCGTTGGAGCTCGTCGATGGAGCGCAAGAGCGCCGGGTCGTAGAGCCCGTCGCGCTCCGGCGCCGTCACCAGCACGTTGAACGTGTTCAGCCCGCCGAAGAGCGAATCGAGGCGCACGTCGTCCATGCGAACCGGATCGTCGACGGGATACGCCTCGCGGTACGAGTTCTCGACCTCCACGCGGAATGCGCCCCAGACGACGCAGCCGAGAAGCCCGAGTGAGATCGCGAGCACGCGTCCGGGCGCTTTCACCAGCGCGCGCGCGAGCCGTTCCAAGACGCGCTCGAGCAGGCCGCTGTGCTGCTCGGCCTCTACCTCGCGCGACTTGGGCGCGGGCAGCAGCATCCGGCACGCGGGGATGAACGTCATCTCGATGATGAGCGCGCTCACGATTCCGAACGACGCCACCAACCCGAAGGCCTGCACGCTGCGGATCGGGAAGAGCGTCAGCGTGAGGAAGCCTGCCGACGCGATCAGCCCTGCGGTGAGCATCACTCCGCCCACGCGGGTGGTGGCCTCCACGACGGCGGAGCGGTTGTCACCGAGCCGCCGGAACTCCTCGTAGTAGCGCTTGAGAATCTGCACCGCGTGTCCGGCCGCCACGGCGAGAATCAGAAACGGCGCGAGCGAGTTCCAGCCGTCCATCGGCACGCCGAGATGTCCCAACATGCCGATTGCCCAAGTCACGCTCATCACCGCCGTGACCAGCGGCAAGAACATCGCCTGAAGCGTGCGAAACGCCTCGAAGTGCACCACGCCGATCACCAGCACCGCCAGGCCGAGCAGCATCATCACTCGCGCCGTGTAGCGGTCCATCTGGGCGTTCCAGATCGGTAGGCCCGATAGGTAGACGTCCATGCGCGGATCGGCGTGCTCGGCGATGACCGCGCGGATGCGCTGGTCGAGGATCAGGTTGCGAAGCTCGGGGCTGGGGTCGAGGTCGTCGATGTCGGCGATGATCGCGGCCACGCGTGCATCGTTCGAGACCAGCGAGCCCACCAGGAGCTTCTGCCCCATCACGCGCTTGCGGACCGCCTCGACTTCCTCCGGGGTGGTGGGGATGCGGTCGACGAGGCGACTCACGACCAGCTCGCCCTCCCCACCCGATTCGATGGCCTTCACCTTGCGCGAAGTGAGGCTGGTGACGTCGTCTCGATCGACGTGGGGGATCTCGCCGAGATCGTGGGTGATCGCGCGGATCTTCTCGAGCACCCATGGTTGGAAGACGTCGCCTTCCTTGGGGGCGATGCCGACCAGGGTCCATTTGCCGCCGCCGTAGATCTCCAGGATGCGGTTGTCGATGGCGATGAGCGGATCGTTCGACGGCAGGAGCAGCCGCCGTTCGTTCGACAGGTACACCTTGGGCAGCCCCGCGCCGAGCAGCGCGGTGATCAGCATCACGCCGGCGATCGTGGCCTTGGGGTAGCCCGTGACGAGCGCCACGAAGCGCCGTAGCCAGGTGTTCTCGCGGGGCTCACGCATGGCGGCTCATTCGCTCTCGAGGAGATCGTCGACCAGCGCCTCGCGCAGGGCACCCGCCAGCTCGGCGCGGGCGGAATATCGTGGATGATCGATCACCAACGCCGCGCGCCGCGTGAGGTTGAGCACGGCCATCATCTGCGCCTCGCTGAGCTGGAAGCGCACGAACTGCACGGCCGAGATGCGGTGTCCTTGCTCCTCCTCGCGGCCCATCTCGAAGCGGCCCGGAACAGGCTGCTCGGCGTCGATCTCGAGCCGGACGTGCTGATGGAGGCCGTAGAGCTTGGTGAGCCATTCGGCGCGGGCGGCGGGGTCCTCGACCTCGATCATGAGCGTGGTCGAGAGCTCGCGCTCGCCGGGAACCAGCGCGCCGTAAGTCTCGACCTCGTGCTTCACGGCACCCAGCTCGCGGATGTTCTCGACGCGGCACATCTCGTGGATCTGCCACAGCACCGTCGCGCGGTTCTCGAAGAGCAGCGTCATGATCGGGCCGAGCCCCACGCGCCGATCGGCCTTGATTCGCGTGATCTCGGCCAGGTGCTTGGGCCGCTCGGCGACGAAACGGTCGAGCGGCAGGACGTCATCCATGCTGATTCGGCTCATTCCGTGCGACCCCTCGCTTCCGTCCCGTGCTGCGTGCGTTCCCTTCCGTCGACCCGGCCGCCGTACGCTTTCCACACGATCTCGATCGGATGGAGCACCTCCTGTTCGGTGCCTTCCTCGATCTGGAGCTTGGCGATGAGGCAATCGGACGCGAGCGTCGCCGGCTTCTTCTCGGTGAGCTGCTCGAGCAGAGGCGCGGCGCCTTTCTTCGAAAGCTCGTAGTACTCGGTCTTCATGCCCCAGGTGCCGTCCATGCACGAGCACTTGTCCACGAGCGTGACCTCGGCGCCGGGCAGGCGTTTCATCACGTCGCGGCTGCGGAAGCCGATCTTCTGGACCTTGAGGTGGCAGGGGACGTGGTAACCGATGCTGCCCACATCCACGGTCCAGTCTTCCTCGAGCTTCCCGTCCTTCCGGAGCTGGAATAGGTACTCCATCAGGTCGAACGACCGCTTGGCGACCTTCTCGGCCGCCTCGCTACCCACGTACTCGGGCCATTCCTTCTTCATCATGAACGAGCAGGTTGGGCCAGGAGACAGAACGTCGCAGCCGGCCTCGACGTAGGGCAGCAGCGTCTGGATGTTCTGTTTCGCCCACGAAGTGGCACGTGGCACGTCGCCGCCATCCAGCGCCGGCATGCCGCAGCAGCGAAGCTCGGGCGCAAACACCGTGATGCCGTTTCGCTCCAGCACCTCGACCGCGGCGTGCCCTACCTTGGGCACGTTCCACTGCACCGAGCAGGTGTAGAAGAGAACGACCTTCGGCCCGCTCACGTCCTGCGGGCGCGGCTGAGTGGGGTGGCGCTTCCGGAACCACGCCAGGAACGTCTCGGAGGCGAAATTCGGCAGCTTTCGCTGCCGGTGGACGCCCAGCACCTTCTCCATGCCGATGCGTCCGAGCGCGAGCTTCGAGCCCCAGTTGGCGAGCGCCGGAGTGAGCGTGCCAATTCGCCCCACCAGGTCGGGATCGCCGAGCAGGCGGTCGGCGAGCTTGACTCCGTTCTGCTTCGCGTCGATCGCCTTGTGGCGCAGCATGAGCCGCGGGAAGTCCACCGCGAACTCGTGGGGAGGCTGGTAGGGGCAGATCGGATCGCAGAGCTTGCACTGGTAGCAGAGGTCGACGACCTCTTGGTAAACGGCTCGGGGCAACCGTTCGAGCGCTTCGACCTGGCCCTTCACGTCTGCGCGCACTTCCGCGACGTGATGCTCCCCGTGGCCGCCGTCGGTGGCGTGGTCGTGCGCTTCGCTGCTCGCACTTGCAGCGGGCGGCGGTCCCTCGCTCACGTCCAGCGCGTCCACCGCCTTGAAGAGCGCTGGAAACGACGGGCACAGGTTGAAGCACAGCCTGCAGCCGTTGCAGACCTCGAAGACTCGCTTCTCTTCGGCGATCAGCTTGTCGCGATCCCAGTACTCCGGGTCGCGCGGGGTGGGGATCTCGAGCGTCATGGCGCGATCTCCTCGGGGTGACGGCGTCGATGTCCAGTCGCCCCGGCGACGAGCCGCCCGGGTCGTCGTGCCACGAACCGCGAGGCTTAAGAGGGAACGAACTCGCGCGGTAGGCTACGTCGCGGATCACCCCCGAGCAAGGCGCTGAAACGTGTTCCAAACACCTCTGCACGCGTTCGAGCGCGGCCCTCGACACCGGCCCGCCGGGGCGATCGTGCCTGTCGCCGAGCGGGCGCTGGTCACGACGCTGCCGCCCGATCTGGTGTGCGCGACGTGCGATCACGGCATCACGAGCGCTGCCTCGCGCACGGAGCGCTCGGGCGCTCATGCGCACGCATTCGCAAATCCCGAGGGGCAGCGCTTCGAGATCGGTTGCTTCGCGGCGGCGCCCGGCGTGGTCCTCGTCGGCTACGAGATCCTCGCCTACACGTGGTTTCCCGGCTTCGCTTGGACCGTGGCGCTCTGCGCGCGCTGCGCCCTTCAGCTCGGCTGGCGCTACCGCTCGGAGGCCGGCGCGGTCTTCTTCGGTCTCATCCTCGAGCGCTTGCGTGAATCCGGCCACTGCCGAGCGCCGGGCGGCGAATCGTGACCCATCCGCTGCTCGAATGCTCGAAGTGCGGGGCGTGCTGCGTGGCGCCGGACATCTCGGCCCTCGGCAAGGCGGTGGGCGTGCGCTGCCCACACCTCACCGACGAGAACCTGTGCGCGATCTACGAGGCGCGGCCTCAGATCTGTCGCGATCACAGAGTGGACGAGGTGTGCGCAGCCATCGATGCGCCCACCCTCGACGAACGCGTCGCCAAGTACCTCGCGCTCTTCGACCTGACCGATCAGGTCGGTCGCGGTCCAGGGTTCTGCTGAGCACGAATCAATCCGTCGCACCGATCAGGCCTCCGCTTCGCGCCATCCAGTACAGGAAGAGGTAATCGACACCGGGTGAAGTGTCGGGCGGAACGGGGCCTCCGGCGATGTCGAACGGACCGGCGTTCCAGCGATACGCGTCCACCGACGTCTCGACCAAGCCGTGGCCGAAGAGGCCCTGCATGCGGCCCGGGTCGGTGGTCCAGTCGAGCTTCCACGGCAGCGACGGGAAGGGCGAGAGCACCCAGTCGCCGCGGATGCGGTAGTCGACGGGGTAGCTGTGCTTCGGAAACGGGAACGAGCGCAGGCCCCACAGCGCTTGGTCGGTCGCTTCGACCTGCTCCGCGCCCTCGCCGAGGACGCCCAAGCCTGCGGCGAGCGCGGCGTGCACCGGCATCTCGAGCTTCCTCAGGGTGCGCCACGCCTGGCCGGACGCGTTCCGCCAGATGCCCAGCAGGTTGGCGTCGGCCGTGCGTTCGAGGAGCCAATGCTGGGTGATGTGACCGACCAGCGTCAGGTTGTTCCCGCTCCAATCGCTGATGCCGTAGATGTAGATCGGGCCGCCGCCCACGTTGGCGTAGAGCGTGAGCAACGGATCGTTGAGGATCGCGAGCCCGGCGTCGACCTTCGCGGGATCGTCGTTGGTGATGCCGGCGAAGATGAGCGCCTCGCCCGGGTCTCCGTCGGGGAAGATCGGCGGGTTGTCGGGATCTCCGCAGCCCACCGTGGGACGTGGGTTCGCGAACTCGCAGAGCTCGAGCAGGCCGAGCGCGTGAGCGGCGATCGCCGGGCGCAGAGGGTCGTCCGCGGGTAGTGCGTCCCAGCCCGCGATCAATCCCAGGATCAGACCGTGGCCCATGTCGTTGTTGCCGCCGGGAAGCCAGTCGAGATCGGCGAACTCGCCGGTGCCTCGTACCCAGTTGCCGAGCGGCGGGCCAGCAGCACGCAGCGTGCGCGCGAAGTTCTGCGGATCGCCGGTGATGTCCATGAGCGTCATCATCGCGCGCACCACCGCACGCAGGTCGGCGAGCGCCGCCGGATCGCCGGTCGCCTTGTAGCGCTGGGCCTGCGTCCAGCCGTACTCACCGGTCCAGAGCGCGGCGTCTCCGTCGGGCTGGGGGTCGCCGTTCGCGGTGCGGTTCTCGATCATGCCGAACGACGCGAGAAAGCGGTCGCTGGTGATGGCCTGGTAGTAGTCGGCTTTCTCGCGGAACGTGGCGCGAAAGGCGTTGGCGCGGATCTCGGTCTCCGCCAGGCTCACGGCGTCGACGATCTTGTTCACCACGCGTAGCCGATCGGGATTCTCGCGGTAGTACCCGAGGTCGGTTTGCTGGTGGACCATGTAGTGAACCGCGCGCTGGAAGTCGGCGTTCGTGGTCCACGGCTGCACCGCCGGCAGCTCGTAGTAGGTGGCGAAGAGCTGGAACAGGAAGTCGCGGATGAATGCGGGCGGTTCGGGGTGGCTCGCTTCCACCACGCGACCGTCCGTGAAGATCGGTTCGGCGCCGGGCGCACCGACGTAGGTCGCGCTCTCGTCGATCGAGAACGAGGGGTCGTCGTCGGCGGCGTAGTGGATCGTGAGCGTGTTCCCCGCGCCGAGCGTCACCGTGCCGGTGACGGCGAGCGGCAGCTTGTCGGCTTCGCCGCGGACCACGCTTCCGATCGCCGGGATGAAGTCGGCGCGTGTGAGGGAGAAGGTGAGCATCGGCTGACCCGCCTCGGAGGCCACGGCTTTGCCCGTCCACGCAAGGTCGACGGCCCGCCCGTCGACATGGGTGACGTCCGCGAGGCTCGCGAGCCGCACCACGGCGAGATTGCCGCCGCCCAGATCGCGGATCTCGAGGCGGCCGGTGAAGGAGCCGAGCTGGGAGTCCGCACCCGAGGTGGTCCACTCACCCGGGGAGATCGGGTTGCAGCCCGCGAGCGAGGCCGCCACTGCGGCGACAAGAAACGTGAGGACGATCCGGGGCGTGCGAGGAAGAAGGGTCGGCATGACGGGCTCCGCGTCGACGAACGCTCGATCACGTGCGGTGAGTGAGCACTCATCGACGCTAGCACGCGCCCGACGCGCCGCGCCACGGACGGGGGACGGCTGACCGCGGACGTCCACGCGCTATACCGGTCGCCAACAGGAGGAGAGAAAAGTGGCGACCGTGAGCAAGAAAAGCACCGCCGCGCGGATTTGCTTGGTGACGGGCTGTGCGAGCGGCATCGGGCGGCACTTGGTGGGCGTGCTCGTGGAGCGGGGCCATCGAGTGGTCGCGACCGATGTCGAGCTCGCGAAGCTCAAGGCAGCCGCGAAAGCAGAGCGCTGGAACGGGGAGCGGGTGCTGCTCAAGGCGCTCGACGTTCGAGACGCCGCGGCTTGGGACCGCGTGGTGGACTTCGCGCTCGCGAAGGCCGGCGGCCTCGACGTGCTGCTCAACGTCGCGGGTTATCTGCGTCCGGGATACATCCACGAGACCGATGCGGCCGAGGTGGACCGGCACATCGACGTGAACACCAAGGGCGTGATCTTCGGGACGCGCGCCGCAGCGCGCGCGATGGTGCCGAAGGGTGCGGGGCACATCGTCAACATCGCGTCGCTGGCGGCGATCGCGCCGGTGCCCGGTCTGTGCCTCTACAGCGCGTCGAAGTTCGCCGTACGGGGCTTCTCGCTCGCGGTGTCGCAGGAGCTCAGTCGCTTCGGTGTCGCGGTGACCACGGTCTGCCCGGACGCGGTGCAGACACCGATGCTCGATCTCCAGGTGGACTACGAGGAGGCGGCGCTCACGTTCTCGGGCGATCGGGTGTTGACGGTCGACGACGTCGCCCAAGCGATCGTCCGCGCACTCGACGAGCGCCCGATGGAGGTGCTCATCCCGATGGGCCGCGCCTCGCTCGCCAAGGTCGTGAACGCGTTCCCGCAGATCGCCGATCGCGTGAAGCCGCTGCTGAGGCGCAAGGGCCTCTCCGCGCAGCGCCGCGTCAAGACGAAGCGCGCGAGCTGAACGCCGGGCGCTCTGGTCAGGCGCGCTGCGTCTCGCCGAAAAGCCTCATCGCGTTGCCTCCCAGCCACAGATCGAGTGTCGCGGCGGGGATTGGAAGCTCGCGCATCTCGGCGACCAGGTCGGCGGGCGGGCGCCCGATCAGAAACCAGCCGGTGCCGTACAGGATCTTGTGGGCGATCGTGGTGGTGCCGAATCGAAGCAGCGGCTCCCAGCCGGTGCCCGGCGTCGCGAAGTACTTCGGCCGGTGGGCGGCGAGCTCGAGGTAGACGTTGGGGTGCTTCCACGCCAGCAGGCAGGCGTCGAGCACCCACGGGTAGCCACCGTGGCTCACGATGATCGTGAGCTCGGGGAAGTCGGACGCCACGACGTCGAGGTATCGGGGATGCCCGAGCTCGCTTGCGCTCACCTGCGTCCAGTTGGCGGAGGCGTGGATGCTGAGCGGGATCCCGAGCTCGCAGCACTTCGCATAGAAGGGGTAGTAGAGGCGATGGTCCGGCGGGTGGCCGATCATGAATGGGCGCAAGCTCAGGCCACGGAAATGGCGCTCGCGAATCCAGTGCTCGAGCTCGCGCACGCCGTCCATGCGGCGGCCGATGTCGATTCCGGCGAACGGGATGAACTTGCCGGGAAAGCGCTCGACCAGATTGGCCACCAGCTCGTTCTCGACGAAGGTGCGACCGGCGAACGACTTCTCGTCGAAGCCCGTGATGAGGGTGCGGCGGATGCCGGCAGCGTCGATCGCCGCCACCGCGTCCTGCTCGGTCATGGCCACCCGGCCGAGCCGCGCTCGCAGGCTCTCCTGGGTCGGCTCGACCTTCCAGAAGACGCGCAAGTAGCCGAGCATCGCGTCCGGGAAGTTGTCGTTCAGCCACGCCATGACTTCGGTCGTCGGCAGGATCGGAGCCCACAGGTCGATCACGGGAGCGTTCATGAAGCACCCACCGAAAGGCCATAGATGTTGACGGGTGCGTAGACGCGGGTGAGCCCCGGCACGCGGTCGAGGAGCGCCAGCGGCTGAAAGCGCTCGATGTGGGTGAAGCCCGCTTCGCGGTACGCCGCTTCCGCCGCCGCTGCATCGGGGAACGGATCGCGGACACCCTGTCCGCGGGTGAGCATTCCGATCAGCGAGCGCAGGACCTTGCTCGCCACTCCCACGCGCGCCTGCGCGTCCGTCAGGTGCGCGTCGTAGATGAAGCGGCCTCCGCCCGTGCTCGCGAGCGCTTCGCGAACGGCGCTGAGCAGCTGCATGCGTTGCGGCAACGTGAGGTAGCCGAGCAGGCCCTCGGCTACCACCGCCGGGCGCTCGAAACCGCGAAGCAGCCGCGCGAGCTCGGCGCCGAAGTCCGGTGCCACGACGTCTAGGGTGCGGTGGTCGAAGCGCTCGGCGAGCGCTGCCGCGAGCGGCGCTGGCGCGCGCGCTGCGAGCAGCGCTTTTTTGGCGGCGATCATGTGCTCGAGGTCGATCTCCGTGTAGCGCGTGCCGTGATCGGCCGCCCACGTGGTGCCACGCCGGGACAATCCCGCGCCGATCTCGACGACGCGGTCGGCGCCGTACTGGTCGAGCGCCCAATCGATCACCCGATGGCGCTGGCCCAAATACTGCTCCATGGTGGGCACGCGGCCGCGCAGCAGCACGGCCCATTCGATCGTCGTACGCAGCGTCCAGAAGAGTGCCGCGCCACCGCGAGTGGCGAAGAGGTGGGCGTAGGGCAAGCGCAACCGGTACCACGTGTACGCGGTGAAGTGCGCCGTGGGCGCGATGCGCTGGTGGTGGTCGGCCATGGTGGCGATCTCGTGCTCGCCTCGCGGAGCGCAGCGAGCCGCGCCAATGTAGATGACTTCGCGCGGGTCGGCGCGCGCGCCTGCGCCGCGGCCTCGAGCCCGGAGTCCCATCCGCGGTCCCAAGCCCCGGGCTGCCTGCTACACTCGCGCGCTTCTCGTGAGGTCACGAGTCGAGGAACCCATGGAAGCGCTCGTCCAATCGAACATCCCCGAGCTCACGCTCGAGTTCCGCGGCAAAGTCCGCGATGTCTACGACCTCGGCGATCAGCTCGTGATCGTCGCCACCGACCGCATCTCCGCGTTCGACGTCGTGTTGCCCACGCCCATCCCCCGCAAGGGCTGGGTGCTCACACAGCTCTCGAATTTCTGGTTCGCGCATCTCGACGGGATCGTCCCCAATCACCTCACTGGACGCCCGCTCGGCGACGTGGTGAAGGACCCGAAGGCGCTCGCCTCGATCGAGGGGCGTGCGGTGCTCGTCCGGAAGACCGAGCCGCTCAAGGTCGAGGCGATCGTCCGCGGGTACCTCGCCGGCTCGGGCTGGGCCGAGTACAGGAAGCAAGGAACCGTTTGCGGGATCCGGCTTCCCGCAGGGCTCCGCGAGTCGTCGCGCCTGCCGGAGCCGATCTTCACGCCGTCCACGAAAGCACCCGCAGGCCAGCACGACGAGAACGTCACCTTCGAGCAGGCCGCCGAGATTCTGGGTGGTGATCTCGCCCGTCGGGTTCGCGACGTGAGCATCGAGATCTACGAGCGCGCCGCAGCTTGGGCGGAGCCGCGGGGCATCATCCTCGCCGACACCAAGTTCGAGTTCGGCATCCGCAACGGCGAGCTGATCTGGATCGACGAAGCGCTCACGCCCGACTCGTCACGCTTCTGGCCCAAGGACCAATACGCGGCCGGCACGTCGCAGCCCTCCTTCGACAAGCAATTCGTCCGCGACTACCTGAACAGCCTGGGCTGGGACCACAAGCCGCCTGCGCCGGCGCTGCCCGAGGAGATCGTGAGTCAGACGGCGGCCAAGTACCGCGAGGCTCTCGATCGTCTGGCGGTGCGAGCCTGAGAGAGCGCGCGGCGACGCTTGCCGTGCGGCCCGAGTGGAGAGGAGCACCATGACCCCTCCGGCGATCACGTCCTTCGAGGAGTTCTGGCCTTACTACGTCGGCGCACATCGCGATCCGGTCAACCGCTTGTTGCACTACGTGGGCACGGCGTGCGGCATGCTGAGCGCGATCGTCGGCGTGCTCGCGCTCTCGCCGGGATTCGTGCTGCTCGCGCCGGTGCTCGGATACGGACCCGCTTGGGTTGGGCACCTGCTGGTGGAGGGCAATCGGCCGGCGACGTGGACGTATCCGTCGTGGTCGCTGCGGGCAGATGTCCAGATGCTGGCGCTCGCCCTGCAGGCGCGAATGACTCAGGAAGTCGAGCGACTCCACGGCGCTAGCCCCGCGCGAGTCGGACGTGCTGCGTGAACGAGGAGTGCCAGCGATGAGCGATCGAGCGGTGATGTGCTGGGTGCGTTTCTGCGCTGCCGTCGCGCTCGCGGCGGTTGCGATCGTGATCGACGCGAGCCCGTCGCGCGCCGGAGCGTGCGCCTTTCCCACGGGTGACCGTCGGCGCATCGTGTGGGCCGGCGACGACAGCGGGCTGCTTTACATCAAGGGCCGCGGCATCGAGTGGATGAAGCTCGACGGATCGGCGACCAGCACAGTGGTCGAGGTGCCCGGTCCTGGCGCCCTCGATTTCGATCTCAGCCCGGACGGCAGCATGCTCGCGTACACGCAACCCGGCCGGATCGGCGCAGACTGCGCCGGCGTCGAGCCGGAGATCCGCACGCTGCGCCTCGCAGACCGCGTGGCCGGGCGTCGTCTGAAGGAGCCGAAAGGGCACTTCACGAGCGTACGGTTCAGCCCCGACGGCAGATACCTGGCGGCGAACCTCAAGGACTTCGGAACCAAGCCCACGAGCCAGGTGCTCATCTACGACGACTCGCTCAACTTCATCGGCCGCTTCGACGATTGGGGCGGGATCGTGTGGCGCGGCGATGGCCGCCAGCTCGGCATCGTTTCGTGGAATCTGATCTCGGTATGGGATTCGCGAGCGTGGGAGCAGATCAAGTCGCTGCGCCGCCCCAGCGGCCGCATCGGCCCGGTCACCTGGAGCTCGAACGGCGCGTGGCTGGCCGTGTGGGTCGAGTCCGAGAAGGGTTGTGACGTCGACGCCTCCACGAGCGAGCTGGTGATCTTCGACGCCACCACCTGGACGGTGTTCAAGACGATTCCGCAGCCCGGGCGCTGCGCTTTGGAGCTGACGTGGAATCCCAAGGTCGATGCGCCGGTGCTCGCGGCGTTCGTGCGCGAGCCGCTGCCGAAGGGTGCACCCGCCAACAGCCGTCCCAGTCATCGTATCGCCGTGTGGAACACGCGCTCGTGGGAAGAGGTGGGTGGCTCGCCCACCGGTCAGGACCGAGCGAGCGATCTCGTGTGGTCGCACTCTGGCGAACGCATCGCGGTGGGATTCGACGACGTTCTGGTCTTCGAGCTGGGGGATCTCGGTTCGCCGCCGGGAGCGTCCAACGAACCGCGCTCGATCACCGACGACGTGCTCCCTGGATCGATCGCTCCGCCTACGGAAACGCCGTCCACTGCGCCCAGCGCTGCACCCGCGGCGCCCACCGTCGCACCTCCGCCAGCGCCACGCGCCACCGCACCGGCGGCTCCCAGGGCGAGTGGTACGAGCAAGGGCGGCAAGACGTACAAGCCTTGAGGCAGGCTCACGGCACGCGCGCATGATGCCGCGCACACGACTCGGGACATGGACGCGGCGAACGCCGATCGGCTGAGCCCGCTCGACGCGGCGTTTCTTCATCTCGAAGGGCCGTCGACCCCGATGCACGTCGGGGCGGTATCGATCTTCGAGGGCGCGCGATTGCGCAACGCGCAAGGCTGGCTCGATCAGTCCCGGCTCTTCCGGCTCGTCGAGGCGCGGCTCGCGAGAGTGCCGCGATTTCGCCAGAAGCTAGCGTTCGTCCCCCTCGGGCAGGGGCGCCCGCTTTGGGTCGACGATCCGCACTTCAACGTCCGCTACCACGTGCGAATCAGCGCGTTGCCCGCTCCCGGCGACGACCGCGCCCTGGAGGCGCTCGTCGGCCGACTCATGTCGCAGCAGCTCGACCGCAATCGGCCGCTGTGGGAGCTCGACATCGTCGACGGGCTCGCCGATGGCCGTGTCGCGTTGGTGTGGAAGACCCATCACTGCATGGTCGACGGCGTATCGGGCATGGAGCTAGCCGCCCATCTCTTCGACGTCGATCCCGAGGTGCCCGAGCCGCCGCCCGCCGAGCCCTGGAAGCCGCGGCCTGCGCCCAGCGAGGCCGTGCGGCTGGTGGATGCGTGGATCGAGCGGGCGACCCAGGACGCCGAACGCCGCCGGACGCTGCGTGCGGCGCTGGGCTCGCCACGCGAGACCCTCGCCAAGCTCGACGAGCTCCGCGACGGCATGGTCTCCCTGGTGGGGAGCGGGCTTGCGCCGAAGACTTCGCTCAATCGGCCGATCGGTCCGCACCGGCGCGTGGTGGGTCGCCTCGTCGAGCTGGCTCGCGCCAAGTCGATCAAGAATGCCTTGGGTGGCACCGTGAACGACGTGGTGCTCGCGGCGGTCGCCGGGGCGTTGCGTGCGCTGCTTCTCGAGCGGGGCGAGGCGGTGCGTGGCATCGACCTGCACACGCTCGTGCCGGTGAGCGTTCGCACCGCAGCGCAGGCGGGAGCGCTCGGCAATCGGGTGTCGGCGCTGATCGTGGGATTGCCGATCGGCGAGGCCAGTCCGCGTCGCCGCTACGCCGCTCTCGTCGCGCACACCGCCGAGCTCAAGCGCTCGCACGAGGTCGTGGGCGCCGAGATGCTCACCAGTTTCTCGGGGTTCGCGCCGGCGACGCTGCTCCAGCAGGCGACGCGGCTGCAGTGGGCGCAGCGTTTCGTCAATCTGGTGGTCACGAACGTACCGGGGCCGCAGTTCCCGCTCTACTTCGCTGGCGCGCCACTGCGCGAAGTCTTCCCGTGCGTGCCGCTGGCGCCCAATCTGGCGATGAGCGTCGCCGTGGTGAGCTACGCCGGTTCGCTCGGTTTCGGGCTCGTGGGAGATTGGGACGCGATGCCGGACATCGACAGGTTCGGCGACCATCTGGGGGCTGCATTCGACGAGCTGGAGATGCTCGTCGTGGAGCCGAAGCCGCTTCGAAAGCGGTCCGTTCGATCCGCGCGATCGCCGCGCCGCGCCTGAAGTCGTGAGCTCGGGAGCACCGCGGCCGACGCGAATCTACCGTTACACGATCGACTTCGAAGGCCGGGTCTTTCACGCTGGCACCGAGGTGGACGATCCCGCCGTCCTGCGCCAGCTCTTGGCAAGAGTCCACCGTGACGCCGCAGGCGGCTACTACTCGCTCTGTGCCGGCGAGACCAACGAGCTTCGGCCCGACGACGTGCTCTACGTGATCGCGAGCTTCGCCGACGAACCGGCCGAGGAGCATCCCTCGCGTCTGCCCGTCACCTGTCAGGGTGGGCTGCGTCGACATCTGGCGCTCGACACGCTGCGGCTGCGGGACGGCGCCTTCCTCTACGGTGACGTCGACGGAGGCTTCTCAGCACGCTTCGGACGCCAGGCGTGGCTCGACTTCGCGCTTCGGCGCGTCGACGCGACGCACGCCACACCCGTGGCCCGCTTCGGCGCGGCGAGCTGGCCGATCCTGGTCTCGCCGTGACCCAGGTGTCGCGGGGGTGAGGCGCGACCAGTGCTGCGTTTCGGTTGCGACCGACGGAGCGGCCGATGTAGCATCGCGCCGCTCGTCACGGAGCTCGGTCGTCGCGAGCGCAGACGGATCGAGGTTCGGGGCCGAGTCGACCGCGCGCGATCGGGGTGGTCGCCGCGGCAGTCTCGCAGTCGGCGCAGATCAGAGCGCGTTCAACACGGATTGTTCGCAGGCCCGATTGCGGGCGTGCGTGAGAGGAGTGTTCGATGGCGGAGCTCGCTTCCAGCTCGGTTGCCTCGCGCGGTGCCAACCTGCGCTTCGCCGGCGAGCCGCTACCCATCAACACCAACTCTGCCGTCGAGACCGTCGCTACGCTCATCGAGAAGGCGGTCGGTTCGCGGGCCACCGACATTCACATCGAGCCCCGCCGCGATGGGTTCAACATTCGCTATCGCGTGGACGGCTTCCTCTACGAGGTCGGCCGCGTCGATCACACCACCGGGCGCGAGATCATCTCGCGAATCAAGATTCTCGCGGACATGGACATCACCGAGCGGCGGCTGCCCCAGGACGGCCATTACCGCTTCTCCACCGAGGTGTCCGAGTACGACATGCGCATCGCCACCGTGCCCACCAACTTCGGTGAGCGCATGGGCATCCGCCTCGCGGAAGGTGGGCGACTTTTCACGTCGCTCGAGGACCTCGGCATGGCGCCCGAGGAGGTGGAAATCGTCGACGGCTTCATCGCCAAGCCGCACGGCATCGTGCTCGCCACCGGCCCAGTCGGCAGCGGCAAGACCACCACGCTCTACTCGTGCATCAACAAGATCGACAAGGCCGGCCTCAACGTCATGACCATCGAGGATCCGATCGAGTACGTGATCCCCGGGGCCAACCAGATCGAGGTCAACTACAAGGTCGCGTTCGATTTCGTGTACGGCTTGCGGGCCATCTTGCGCCAGGACCCGGACGTGATCCTGGTGGGCGAGATCCGCGACGAAGAGACCGCAAAGATCGCCATCCGCGCCGGCCTCACTGGCATGTTGGTGTTCTCGACGTTGCACGCCAACGAGGCCGTGGGCTCGGTCACCACGCTCACCAATTTCAACATCAACCGGTTCCTGATCGCGAATGCGTTGGTGGGCTCGCTCGCGCAACGCCTGGTACGCAAGGTGTGCACCCACTGCGCGGAGCCGATCCGCAACAAGAAGGCCGCCGCCGAGGCGCTCAAGATCCCGGCCAAGGACGTCAGCGGCTACAACCTGGTGCGCGGCGTGGGTTGCGAGGCGTGCTTCAACACCGGCTATCGCGGACGGCTCGGCATCTTCGAGATCTTCAACGTCACCAACAAGGTGCGCAGCCTCATCATGTCGGGCGCCACCGAGGAACAGATCCGCAAACAAGCCCTCGACGACGGGCTGCGCACGCTCCGGGACTCGGGGCTCGCCAAGCTCCGTAGTGGGCTCACGACGATCGAGGAGTTCGTGCGCGTCCTCGGCTGAGGGTCGTCGTCGGCGCGGCGCGAGCCCGGCCGCGCGGTGGCGAAGTTCGGTCGCAGGGAGTACTTCCAACCCGCTCTCGTTCGAAGGGGTCCCCCATGGCCGAAACCAAGAAACAGTCGAAGTCCAGCAAGGCGGCCGCCTCGGCCGCCGCAGCACCGGTCGCCGCGCCGGCTGCGTCGAGCGCTTCGGTGGGCGATTCGATCCGCCAGACGCTCGCCGCAAAGACCGCCGACGAACTGCCTGGGCCCGGCGCCGGTGGTGCGCCCGCGGCGGCGCCCACGACACCGCCACGCCCGAGCGCCGCGGCGAGCGCGCCGACGCCGGGCCCGTTCACGCGTACTTCGCGCAAGCCCGATCCCGAGCTCGTGAACGTGTTCTTGCGGCAGCTCTCGGTGCTCTTGAGCGCCGGCATTCCGCTCATGCGCGCACTGCAGATCTTGAGCACCCGCAGCGAAAGCGTCGATTTCCGGGCGTCGCTCACCGAGGTGATGGGGGACGTCGAGCGCGGCATCCAGCTCTGGGCGGCGCTCGCCAAGCACCCGCGCTGGTTCAACAACATGATCGTGAGCGTGATTCGCACCGGGGAGGAGTCGGGATCGCTGGTGAAGGTGATCGACTACCTCGCCAACTACCGCGATCGCGAGTCGGACACCAAGCGCACGCTCTCGAAGGCCGTGACTTACCCGCTGATCGTGTTCGTGCTCGCCATCGCCGTGGTGCTGGTGTTGCTCATTTTCGTGATTCCGGTCTTCAAGGAGCAGCTCGACGTGAACAACGCCGACCTGCCGACCATCACTCGCATCGTGTTCGGGTTCTCGAACGCGGTGACGAGTGCGTGGGCGTGGATCGCGCTGGTGGCGCTCCTCACCTACTTCGTCTTCCTGCAGGCGCGCAAACGGGGCGGCTTCAAGCCATTCTTGCACCGCGTCGAGGTGCATCTGCCGATCTTCGGACCGATCCTCACCAACATCTACACGGTCCAGTTCTCGACGATGATGTCGATTCTGCTTCAAGCCGGTGTGCCGCTGCTCAAGACGCTCGATCTGGTTGGCGAGGCGATCCCGAACATCCTGTTCCAGGACGCGTTCCGCTACATCCGCGGCAACGTCGAGCGCGGCCGCACCCTTCACGAGAGCTTCTTGCCGTTCCGTTTCCTGCCCAGCTTGGTCCTCGACATGGTCGCCGTTGGTGAGGAGTCGGGACGCATGCCCGAGGCCATGGCTGCGGTCGCCAGCCATCACCAGCGTGAGGTCGACTATCAGACGGCGGTGGTCGGCACGTTGGTCGAGCCGCTGTTGCTCGGCTTCATGGGTGTCGTCGTGCTGTTCGTCGGCTTGGCGATGTTCCTGCCGTACTACCGGCTGATCCAGGTCGTGCAGTGAGCCGCGGGCGGAGGATCGACATGGCACGTCGAAGCGAGCGATCGACTGCAACGCGTGCCGGGGCGTTCGCGCTGGGATTGGCCGTGGCGGGAGGGCTGGTGATCGGCGTCTCGCCTGCGCCCGCCGACCCCGCGAATCGCGTCCAGGAGCAGATCGAGCTGCAAAAGGCCTGCTCGCAAGCGGCATCCACGGTTGGCCAGGACTGCTCGCAGAAGGGGCGCGATCTCTACGACGAAGGCCTCAAGAAAGCGGAAGACGCAGCACCACTGGCGCAGAACAACACTGGCCAGGCGCTCGCGCTGACCCAAGGCGCCGAGCGGGATTTCTCGCGCGCGGCCAAGGAGTGCAAGGAAGGATCCGAGGCACGCAAGCACTTGGGAAGTTGTGTCGCGTGGGCGAACGAACAGACGCAAGTGCTGCAGCGCTACCTCACCAAGATCCAGGAGCTCGGACGCCAGCCCGGCGCGCGTTGATCAACGCGCGCGGAAGGGCGATCCGGCCCAGGGAGGGATCCCTGGGCCGGTTTCGTTTGCGGTGGCCGGTCGTCGATTCCGGTGCCGGGGCTCAGCCGTTCCCGGCTCGAGCCGCGGCTGCAGGCGTGCCGATGGTCTGCAGCCTGGCGCCATCGGGATCGTTCACGAGTTCGCGTCGCGCACGCACGATCATCCACAGGCCGAGCCCGCCGATCAGGAACGTGCCGTACTGGGCTGGCGTGAGCCCGAAATACGTCGAGTCACCGATGCGCAGGAAATCGAAGAAGAAACGCGCGAAGGAGTACGCGAACATGAGCGCGCCCGCGGACACGCCGCGGCCGCGGACGTTGCGCATCGACACCATCAGCACCGATAGCCCCGCCGAGAGCAGCGCTTCGAGCAGCCCGAGATCGAAGCGCGGGCCGTCGGGAAACCTGACCGCCAGGAACGAATTGGAGTGGATCCCCAGGTGGTCGTGGGCCATGAAGCAGCCGATGCGACCGAACATCCAGGCGGGTGCCATGCCGAGGGCGATCGAGTCGGCGTAGTCGAGAAAGCGGATCTTGCGCACCTTGCGAAAGATCAGGGTGCCGACGAACGTGCCGAGGAAGCCGCCATAAGACGAGAAGCCTTGCCAGATCTTGAGGATCTCGAGCGGGTTCTTGAGGAAGGCGTCGGTCTCGTAAAAGACCGTTTCGACGATGTGGGCGCCGATGAAGCCCGAAACCACGGCCCATACGCCGTAGTCGTTCACGACGTCGGGATCGAGGCCGAGAGTCTCCGCGCGCTTCGCAGCGATGTAGGTCCCGAGCAGGATCCCGGTGCAGACCGCGACCCCCCAGCCGTGGATCGTGAACGGCCCGAAGAGGTGCAGGCTTGGCTGGATGAAATACGGAATCATCGGCGGAGACCTTTCGTTGGGTCCGGCGCGTGGTGGCTACGAACCCGTCGGGAATCCATCCCCGACGTAGGCTCGCACCCGCGCCGTGGGCACCGGCGACGAGCAGCGCGAGCCGGCGCGGGCGTGGGACGCGGAAGGGGTCATGCCTGCGCACCGCTGTTCATGATGGGCTCGGACTAACGCGCGAGCAGCGCGGAGACGCGGGTGAGGAGGTCTGCTTCCTCGAAGGGCTTGGGCAGGAAATCGCTCGCCCCCAAGCTCTCCATGAGCGTCACCGAATCCTGCGACGTCACCACGCTGATCACGAGGATCTTGATCTTCCTGGTGCGCTCGTCCGAGCGTAGCACCATGCACACTTCGAACCCGTCCATGCGTGGCATGCGGATGTCGAGACAGACGAGATCGAGCGGCTCGCGGAATGCGATCTCGAGCGCGTCGATGCCGTTCTCCGCCACCAGCACGTCGTAGCCCGCGGAGCGCAGCAGCGTGACGATCAGATAACGCAGGCTCGCATCGTCCTCGACGACCAGGACGCGGCTCTGCGCGGGCCGCGCTTGTGGCGCGGCCTCGAAGAGCGGTAGCAGCTCGGCGCCGAAGTCGTCGAGAGTGGCGAAGCGCGCCAGCGGATCCACCGAGATGGCGCGCTCGATGATCGGCACCAGCGCTTCCGGAAGCGGCGGGTCCGATTCGCCCGGTGGCACGGGCTCCAGATCGGGCTGGATGTCGAGGCCGGCACGTTCCTCGGCGCTGAACGGCGTGCGCCCGATCGCGACTGCGTAGAGCAACATGCCCATCGAGAACACCTCGGCGCGCTCCGTCGGGACCGCGCCGAGCCGTGCCTCCGGCGGCAGGTAGGCGATGGCGTCGTCATCGGCGGCGATGCACGCCAGCGGCAGCATCTGCGCCACGGCGAGGTCCGACACTCGGGCGTTGAAGCCAGAGGCGATGCGCACACGACCGGGATGGATGCAGCCGTACGGGATGCTCTTCGCGCGCACGGCGCCGAGCCCGGCGAGCACCTGACTCGCGAGCCGACCGAGCGACTCGAGCGCGAACGGACCGCGGGTCTTGAGGAGCTGCGTCAGGCGCGGTCCGCGCGCGTGCTCGGTGACCACGACCTCGTGGGCGGGTTCGGACACGTAGTCGAAGATTCGCAGCACGTGCGGATGCTGTACCGATCGCGCCGCCAGATTGAGCTCGCGAAAGCGCTGGAGCCACGGCTCGTTGGTCATGTTGTCGGCGCGCAGCGCGCGGAGCAGCACCGGGTTGCCGGTGTTGCGATCGACGCCCTCGAAGTCGAGGAACGCCGAGTCGGGCGTCAAGAGCGCCGTGATCTGGTAGTGACCACCGATCACCGAGCCGATGCCGAGGGGCTTGGCGGTGCTGCTACCGGCAGCGCGCTCGGGCATGGCGCGCGGTACGGTGGCTGGAGAGGCGGACGCTGGCGGCGGCGAGGCGACGGGCTCGGCAGCGCGCGCGAGAAATCGCTCGATCTCGCGCATCACGTCCTCGGTGGCTCGCGCCAGCCGAACCCGCGTGAGCAGTGGAGCCGTGGGGGTCCCCTCGCCGATCTCGCCGATCACGCGCACGTCCACGACCATCTCCTGGCGGACGTGAGGCAGCTTGAACTGGAGCTTGAGCAACGTGCCCTCGAGGAGGCCGTCTACCCCCTCGATCAAGAGCTCGCCGCGGCTCATGCCGACGACTTCCGCGGCCTTGGACGTGCCCTCGCGAGAGAGCAGCGCGACCGAACGTAGAGCCTTGAACTGCTTGGGGTCGATCATCGGCGCTCGGGGCTCGTGCTCGCGCCGAACGCATCGAGGCCGGTGACGGCCTGGCCCAGGATCAGCGTGTGCACGTCGTGCGTGCCTTCGTAGGTGTACACGCTTTCCAGGTTCGCGAGGTGCCGCATCGCCTGGTATTCGACCAGGATGCCGTTGGCGCCCAGCAGCCGCCGGGTCTCGCGAGCGACCTCGGTGGCCATCGCGACGTTGTTGCGTTTGGCGAGGCTCACCTGCTGCGGCGTCATCGTGCCGCGATCCTTGAGCCTGCCGAGCTGGACGCACAGGAGCTGCGCCTTGGTGATCTCGGTGAGCATCTCGGCCAGGCGCGCTTGCTGGAGCTGGAAGCCGCCGATGGCCCGATCGAATGCGATACGCGAGGTGGCGTATGCGCGGGCCTCGTCGAAGCAGGCGAGGGCGGAGCCGAGCGCACCCCAGGAGATGCCATAGCGCGCTTGAGTGAGGCACATGAGGGGGCTCTTGAGCCCACCGCTTTTCGGTAGCACCGCGTCCTCGGCCAGCTCCACGTCCTCGAGGTGGATCTCACTCGTGTCGCTCGCACGCAGCGACAGCTTCCCTTTCTGGTCGCGCGCCGAAAAGCCGGGAGTGCGGGTGGGCACCACGAAGCCTCGGATCGATCGGGGATCGTCGAGGGCGCCCGTCTTGGCCCAGACCACCGCCACGTCGGCCGTGGAACCGTTGGTGATCCACATCTTGGTGCCGTTGAGCTTCCAGCCCGTCGCGGTGCGTTCGGCGCGGGTGAGCATGCCGGCGGGATTGGAGCCGAAGTCCGGCTCGGTGAGGCCGAAGCAGCCCACCGCCTCACCGCGCGCCAGTCGCGGCAACCACTCGCGTTTGTGCGCATCGCTGCCGAACGCGTAAATCGGGTACATGACCAGCGCGCCTTGCACCGACGCGAACGAGCGCACTGCGCTGTCGCCGCGCTCGAGCTCCTGCATGATCAAGCCGTAGGCGACGTTGCCGAGTCCTGCGCACCCGTAGTCCGTGGGCAGATTGGCGCCGAAGACTCCCAGTTCTCCCAGGCGCGGGACGAGCTGCCGCGGGAATCGTCCGTCGAGGTAATGCTGGGCGATGATCGGCATCACCTCGTCGTCGACGAAACGACGGATGGTGTCGCGCACCTGGCGCTCGTCGTCGGTGAGCAGCGTGTCGACGTCGTAGAAATCCACACCTTGGAAGGACATGCGGTCGGCCTCTCTAATCCTGCAGTGAGTGCGCAGCGCTCACTACAGGATTAGCCGATGTTGTCCCGGGGGGCTTTTCAAGCCCCCCGCCCCGGCCGAAGTGAATTCGGCCGAGGCCCCACCCCCGAGTCACTCGCTGCGCTCGTGCGGCGCCGCTGGCGCCGGGAAGGATCGACGGCGAGCGGGGAGACCGGTGTGCGCTTCCGTTGGCGGAACGGTCCGTGGGGGGCTTTTCAAGCCCCCCGCCCCGGCCGAAGTGAATTCGGCCGAGGCCCCAC
>CAYVDO010000017.1:0-8110 GCA_964450125.1 uncultured bacterium | reverse complement strand
AGCGGGGAGACCGGTGTGCGCTTCCGTTGGCGGAACGGTCCGTGGGGGGCTTTTCGAGCCCCCCATCTCTGCGCCCGCTCACGACGCTCCCCGGCGCGCCTCTGGCGCGTGTCACTCTGGCCATCTGCATGCCTCGGGATTTCCTGCTGCGCTTCTCTCGGGCTTACTCGCCGATGATCTTGATGAGCACGCGCTTGGGGCGCTTGCCGTCGAACTCGCCGTAGAAGATCTGCTCCCACGGTCCCAGGTCGAGCTTGCCCTGGGTGATCGCCACCACCACCTCGCGGCCCATGATCTGGCGCTTGTGGTGTGCGTCGCCGTTGTCCTCGCCGGTGCGGTTGTGTTGGTAGCGCTCGGGACTGGGATCGAAGGGCGCGAGCCATTCGAGCCAGCGTTTGTAATCGCGGTGGAGTCCCGGCTCGTCGTCGTTGATGAAGACGCTCGCGGTGATGTGCATGGCGTTCACTAGGCACAGCCCCTCTCGCACGTTGCTTTCGGCGACGGCGGCTTCCACGTCCGCGGTCGCGTTCACGAAATCCATGCGCTCCGGGACTCGGAACGTGAGGTAGCGCGTGAGCGATTTCACGAAGGATTCCAGGCGCGACCGCGTGAGCCGAACCGCGTGCGACGAGTCACCAGGCTACGCCGCGTACTCGTTCGTGGCCAGCGCGACTCTCTCGCGCTTCGGCGCCCCCCACTTCCCCACGCTTTCGCGGCGAACGAGTTCGAACCTATCGTCGGGCTCGCGCCGCGCTGGACTGGGGCCGAGCGCGCCGTGGGAGGTACCGTGTTCCGACGACTGCGCCTCGATCGGTGTCTTCTCGCGCTCGCTTCCGTGCACTCCGCGTCGGCGGCTTCGGCCGCCGACTATCGGGTCACCACCTACTCGGATCCGGTTCCCGACTTCTGCGTGACGATCGATTGCTCGTTGCGCGAGGCGGTGCGGGCGGCCAATCAAGGCGGTTCGGCCGATCGCATCTTCCTCTCCGCGGGCACCTACACGCTCTCGCAATCGGGCGCGGACGAGGACGCGGCACTCACGGGCGACCTGGACATCAGCAACGACCTCGAGATCATCGGTGCGGGCGCCACGATGACCCACATCGACGCGGCGGGGCTCGATCGGGTCATTCACGTCCTGGGGGCGGGGACGTCGGTGCGGATCCAGGACGTGTCGATCCTGGGCGGGAGCGGAGCCCCGGGCGGCGGTGTGAGCGTCGACGCAGGCAGCGCCACGATCGAGCGTGTGGAGATTCACGGCAATTCAGGTCCGAACGGCGTCCCACCGGGCGGGCTGCGCGTCGTGAGCACCGGCTCGCTCGTGCTGCGCGAGTCCACACTCGAGAGCAACGCTCGACGGGGGCGTGGTCCGATCGCCAGCCGTGACTCGTGGTTCGGTGCGTTCGGCGTGGCGCTCGGCAGCGCTCGTCGGAGAACGGCTCGTGCGTTTCGCAGGCTGTCGAAGAAAACACGCGCCAACGGCGCGCCGACGAGCGCAGCGAGCCGAATCCGGAACGGGGGTTCGGTCGAGCCCCCCGAGCAAGCAAGGCGGGCGCGAAGGCCTCGCACCGGAAGCTCTTCCGTGGCCTGCTCGGGGCGCTCAGCCCGAATACCTCAGCCGTCTTCGATTGCGACCGACGATTCGCCGTGGTCTCGCGGGGTACTCGGAACGCCGGCCCTCGCCGTACGGTGAAGTGCGACTGCGGGGTGAGCGCTCTGCGTTCCCCGCGATCGGACGGCGACTCGTCGGTCTCGTCACGAACCCGGCTGAGGTTTCCGGGGTCAGCGTGAACGGCGCCGCGCGACACGCGCGCGTGCCGGCGGCAGCACCAGCGCGAGCAGGGCCTGTGCGTGTGCGTCGATGGCGGCTGGGCGCGACGGGTCGCACCCCGTCAAACGTTTGCATTCCGGGGCCGCGGTGAAGATCGTCGAAGCGGCGCCGATCACGATGTAGTAGAGGTGCGCCGTAGGCACGTCCACGACGAGCAAGCCGGCGGCGCGCGCTCGCGCGGTCAGCGTGTCGAAGAGGGCGTAGAAGCCTTTCAGGTGCCGCGCTACGAGCCACGCAAGCCGTGGACCGTCGGCCTTTCCCTCCTGGACCATGAGCCGCATCTGCTCTGGGTGGCGTGCCGCGAAGTGCACCCAGCGAACCAGCAGTGCGCGCAGCTGCTCGCGCGGCTCCGCCCCCGCGAGCTCGGCGGCGAGGGAGCCGAACTCCGCGCTCAGCTCCTCGAACATCGCGTCCACGGCCGCCTTCCAAAGCGCTTCCTTGCTTTGGAAGTGGTACGTGATGAGGCCCTGATTGGCGCCGGCGCGGCGGGCGATCTCGCGCGTGGACGCGCCGTCGAACCCGCGTTCGGCGAACTCGTGGAGCGCCGCTGCGACGATGCGCGCGCGGGTTTCGCTGCCGCGGTCGGCTGCGGCGGGGACGCCGGCCGCTCGGTTGCGCGCCCTGGAACGAGTGCGTGAGCCCATGGCCCGCGAGCGTAGGTCAATCTTATTCACTTGACAAGTCGCGTGATGCGACGGTATTGATGTCCCTCATTGAATTAGTCATTCGAATAACAAATCGTCGGGCGCCTTCTCGGCGGCCGACACGAGGGAGGCGGCGTGGGAATGTCGGCGACACGTGATCCCATGTGGATCGCGCGGATCTTGCTCACGGTCACGGCGGCCGAGTTCTTCGGGCCGATCGTCCGGGACTCGGGAGTGAGTCACCTGATGAATCCGTTCTGGGACGGCCACGCGCGCGTCCACCTGGTGTGGCTCATGGGATTCATGGGCGCGTCGGGGCTCCTGAACCTCTACCTCTTGTGGCTGCGCAGGCCGCGCGACGTGCGCGACGTCCATCTCGCGGCGGCGTTGCAGTGCTGCAACCTGGCGGGCTTCTGGATCGCGTATTTCCTGTGCCCGCTCTACGTCGGCGTGATCGCCGTGCCCGGCATCCACGTGAAGATCTTCGGCTGGGACGAGAACGTGTTCGGGTTCTCGGTCTTCACCGTGATCATCGCCACCGCCATCGGCGTCCTGATCCGCGCACGCCGTGCGCAGGCCTGAGGAGCGAGCCATGGAGACGATCGAGGTTCCAGTCTTGGTGGTGGGGGCTGGTCCGGTGGGTGTGGCGGCCGGCATCTTGCTGGCCCAACAGGGGCTCGACGCTCGGATCGTGGAGCGTCACGGTGCACCGCACCGGGCGCCGCAGGCCCACGTGGTGAACCCACGCACCCTCGAGATCTGCCGCGAACTGGGCGTGGACATGGATGCGATTCGCGCACAGGCCACGCCGGTCGCCGACGGCGGACGCGTGCGTTGGGTCACGACGCTCACCGGTCACGAGCTGGGAAGCCTGCCGTACGAGCGGCAGGACGACGGTGTCCTCGACTTCACTCCCACGCCGCTCGCCAACATCTCGCAGCATCTGTTCGAACCGATTCTCCTCGATCGCCTCGCGCACGCACCCGCCGTGCTTCTGAATCGCCGCCACCAATGGGAGGCGTGTGAGCTCGACGCCGACGGCGTGACCTCGACGGTTCGCGACCTCGCCGCGGACACCACGTATTCGGTCCGCTCCAAGTACCTCCTCGCGTGCGACGGCGCAGGAAGCCGGGTGCGCGAGCGTGTCGGCATCGAATTGGTGGGACCCGAGCGGATCCAGAGCTTCGTGATGATCCACTTCGAGGCGGCGCTCCGCGCGCAGGCGGCGGACCGTCCGGCGATTCTCTACTGGGTGGTCGATCCCAACGCCACGGGCGCTTTCGTCGCTCACGACATCGACCGCACCTGGGTGTTCATGCACCCGTACGATCCGGATCGCGAGACCTTGGCGGATTTCGGCGAAGCACGCTGCCGCTCGATCGTGCAGCGCGCGCTGGGCTCGAGCGAGGTTCCGCTCACGGTGAAGACCGTCAGCACCTGGACGATGACGGCGCAGGTCGCGGATCGCTACAGCGAGGGCCGCGTGTTCCTCCTGGGAGACGCGGCGCACCGCTTCCCACCGAGCGGCGGTCTCGGTCTCAACACCGGAATCCAGGACGCGCACAACCTGGTCTGGAAGATCCGTGCCGTGGAAGACGGCCGTGCTGCGCCCTCGCTTCTCGACAGCTACGAGATCGAGCGCAGGCCGGTGGCGCAGCGAAACGCCGAGCAGAGCTTCTTGAATGCGGTGAAGCTGGCCGAGGTCCTCGAGGCCGCCGGGCTGAGCGGTGATCCGGAGCGCGACGACGCCCGTGTCGCGCTCCTGGCCGCCCCTGGCCCCGAGCGCGACCGGCTCGAGGCGAGCCTCGCGAACCAGCAGGACCATTTCGACATGCTGGGGTTACAGCTCGGGTTCTCCTACGACGCGGGGGCGGTCATCGCCGACGGCTCGCCCAAGCTGGAGCCAGCCAATCCGGTACGTGAGCTCTTGCCCAGCACGCGCCCGGGCTCGCGCTTGCCCCACGCGTGGCTCGACCGCGATGGCACGCGCATCTCCAGTCTCGATCTGATCGCCCACGACCGCTTCACGCTTCTCCACGACGCGACTGCACCCGGCTGGGCCGCGGCGGTGGCTGCGCTCGCTCATCCCTGGCTCGGCGCGGTGGCGATCGGCGACCGAGTTCGCGATGGCGAAGGCCACTGGGCGCGAGTGCGCGAGATCGACGGTGGCGGGGCGATCCTGGTTCGGCCCGACGGGCACGTGGCGTGGCGCAGTCGCTCGGCAGTGGCCGACCCGACGGCAGCACTGACTGAAGCGCTCGCGAGTCTGCTCCGCTGAGCGCTCGAGGAAGCCATGGCGATCAATACCGTTCGTTATCGACGTGGGGACGCGGTCGGCTTCGGTGTCGTGCGCGACGATGGGATCGTGGCGATTCCCGGCGATTTCACGACCACGGGGGATTTCATACTTCGCGGCGCGCCGCTCGCGCGCTCGCTCGCCGCCGGAGCACCGGCGACGCATCGCCTCGACGAGGTCGAGGTGCTGTGCCCGATCACGTCCAACCAGCAGCTCGTCTGTCAGGGAATGAACTACGCGAGCCACCTCGTCGAAATCGGCCAAGACCCGCGCCACCAGACGTTCAACCTGTTCTTCCGCAAAGCCTCGTCGTCGCTCACCGCAGCGACGGCGCCGATCCACCGTCCCGCCCACGTCGAGCTGCTCGATTACGAGATCGAGCTGGCGCTGGTGATCGCACGCGCCATCGCCGGGCCCCTTCACGTCACCGACGAGCTGCTTGAAGAGCTGGTCGCAGGCGTCGTGATGTTGAACGACGTTTCCGCCCGCGACGTGCAGATTCCTCAATCGCAGTTCTACAAGGGCAAGAGTTACCGCAGCTTCGCCCCTACCGGCCCTTGGCTCACGCTGCTCGATCGCGAGGACTTCGAGCGTCTCGGCGAGCTCGAGCTCGGGCTCGACGTGAACGGCGAGCCGCGCCAGCGCGGGTGCTTCGGCGACACCGTCTTCGGTCCCGCCGCGACGCTGACGGAGCTCGCGGGTCTGCAAGATCTGGCACCCGGCGACGTGATCGCGACGGGTACGCCGGGTGGTGTCGCGCTCGCGGTGCCGCGTGGCATCGCACGGTGGATGGCGAACCTCTTGCCCGAGCCCGTTCGCTGGAGGCTCTTCGTTCGCACACAGATGCGCAGCCCGCGCTACTTGCGTCCGGGTGACGTGGTGACGAGTCGCATCCGCACGCCCGACGGCCGCATCGATCTCGGCGAGCAGCGCAACCTCGTGGTTCAGGCCAGTCGCGAATCGCCGCCGCCCGAGTCGTGAATGCGTTTCCGGAGGCGAGCGATCACCCTCGCTCGGGGAGCGCGGCGGTGAGGGGTCCTGCGACCGCTCCTGCCCGGTTGGCGCTCTCGACGCGATTGCGCCCGCCCTGTTTGGCCCGGTAGAGCGCCTGGTCCGCGAGCGTCACCAGCACCCCCGGTTCCATCGTCTCGGTGTCGAGGGTCGCTACGCCGACGCTCACGGTGATCGGGCGTAGCGTCCACGCCCAGCCGGCGATGGCTTCGCGAAAGCGCTCGGCCTGCGCCCAGGCGCCCGGCTCGTCGGTGTGCGGCAGGATCGCCACCAGCTCCTCGCCACCGTAGCGGGCGACGAAGTCGGTGGTACGCGCCGTCGCGCGGACGATCCGTGCCACGGTCCGGAGCACGTCGTCGCCGGCGGAATGTCCGAAGCAATCGTTGAAGAGCTTGAAGTGATCGACGTCGAGCATCACCACCGAGAGCGCGGTCGCGTAGCGGAACGCACGACTGATCTCGCGCGGCAGATGCTCTTCGAAGGCGCCGCGATTGTTGAGGCCGGTGAGTGCGTCCGTCGCCGCGAGCCGCCGAAGCTCGAGATTCACGCGTTCCAGGTCCTGCTGGGTGCGCTCGAGCTCGCGATTGCGGGCGCGCTCTTCGGTGACGTCGCGCAAGACCGCCTGGCTGAGCGCTTCGTGGTCGCCGCGTACGTGCCGGCGAATCGTCCCGTCCACCTCGACCGTGCGTCCGTCCTTGGCGACGAAGCGCACCTGAATCCGTCCGACGTCCTCGCCGGCGAGCTCGCGTGACAGAAGATCGACGTAGCGCGCGTGGTCCTCGGGATGGACGATGTCGCGAAGGCTGAGGCGGGTGAGCTGGCTCGCCTCGTAACCGAGAATCCGCTGCCAAGCGCGATTCACCTCCACGAGCGTGCCGTCGGGCCGCACGATCTGCACGAGCTCGCGCATGTTTTCGAAGAGGTCGTGGTAGCGCGCCTCGTTGGCGCGACTCGTCGCCTCGGCACGACGGCGCTCCCGGACGACCGCCGCCAGTATCAACGACGAGAATGCCGCGAGGCTGAGCAGGCTCTGCGCCAGCACCACACGCTCGGGAATCGTTGTGGCGACGACGAACGGTCCGCGCCCTGCCGCGGTGTTGAGGATGGTGATCGGCGCGAGAATCGCGGTCGCGAACGCCGCCCCCGCGAACTCGAAACGCAGCGCGATGAGCATCGTCATCGGGAACACCGCGAAAGCGATCGGTCGCGATTGATTCCCGAAGACGGCGGCTGCCAGCACGGTGAGCGCCCCGGCCAGCACGATTCCCTCGGCGATCCGCTGCCACGGAATCTCGAGCGCGGCGCGCTGCACGAGCCGCGAGTGGATGCCGAGCACCGCAGGTGCGACGATGAGCTGGCCGAGCGCCGCGCTCGACCACCACACCCCGAATGCGGAGCCGAACGGACCGCCCAGTGCGCGCGTCAACGCCCAGGCGCCGACCAATCCGGACAGTGCCGTGCCCACCCCGGTCGAGAGTGCCGTGAATCCGAGCACCTGACGCACGCCCCATTCGATGAACGGGGTGCCGAAGAAGCGCTTCATCAGGCCGGCGCCGACCGAGGCTTCGATCGTGTTGGCGCACCAGAACGGGAGGCTCAGGCGCAACGACTGGCCGTGGACGAGGGCGTCCGAGGTCGTGTTGGCGAGGAATGCCACGAGGGCCAGCCACGGCCAGTGACGCGGCCGCGCCAGCAGGAAGGCGGCGACGTAGACGCCGCTCGGCGGCCAGAACGTGGCGAACGACTGGCCCAGCTCCTCGCTGCGGATGGAGAGCAGGTGCCCGATCTCTGCCGCAGCGAAATAGCCGAGTCCGAACAGCAATACTCCCAGCCAGGGGGGACGGCCGGATGCCGTATCGCCCGATCCTGGTTCGCTTCCGCCGATTGCGCTACGCGCTCGTGCATCCACTACGGGTATCATCGCACGCTCGCTGCGCGGGAATCCCGTCGCTATGACACTTCGTTTCATTCATGGACGAACCGGGACAGGAAAGACCCGGCGTTGTCTGGACGAGGTGCTAGCGGAGCTGGCCCGTGATCCCGACGGGCCGCCTCTGGTGTTGCTGGTTCCCGAGCAGGCCACGTTCCAGACGGAGCAGGCCTTGCTCGCGGGGGGACGCGTCGCGGGATTCGCCCGCGCGCAGGTGCTGAGCTTTCGCCGGCTCGCGTGGCGCGTGCTTCAGGAGACCGGTGGCGCCGCGCGTCCGGTGCTCGGCGATCTCGGAAAGCGCATGGTGATCGCGGCGCTGCTCGAGCGCCATCGCGACGAGCTCGCGGTGTTCGGGCGGGTTGCAGACCGTGTGGGTCTGCCGCCACGGATCGCCTCCT
>CAYVDO010000016.1:17633-40013 GCA_964450125.1 uncultured bacterium | reverse complement strand
GGCGGGCGCCCGCCCGGCGCCACGGCCGGCGCAGCGGCCAGCGCGACGCGCCGGCGTAGCCGTCGCCTTGACCCCCCGGAGAACGCGTTCGTATTCTGCCGCCGTGCGCGTGACGTTCGTTTACCCCGAGTACGAGGCTCTCGGGATCGAGTACGTGTCCGCGGCGCTCCGCCGCGCCGGGCACGAGACTCAGCTCGTCTTCGATCCGCGCCTCTTCCAGGACAGCGCGATCTCCATCGCGCCCCTCGGCCGGCTCTTCTCGCGCCGCAACGACGTGCTCGAGCGCGTGATCGCCTCGCGCCCGGACCTGGTCGCGTTCTCGGTGCTCACGCACAACTGGTCGTGGTTCCTCGATCTCGCGGGTGCCATTCGCGAGCGGCTCGGAGTGCCGGTCTTGGCCGGCGGCCCCCACGCGACGCTCGCGCCCGAACGAGTCATGGCCGAGCCGGTCGTGGACTACGCCTGCGTCGGCGAAGGCGAGGATGCCGCCGTGGACCTCGCTCGCGCGCTCGAGCGCGGCACCGATCCCACGGCCATCCCGAACATCTGGGCGAGGGACGCGAACGGCTGCGTCGTCGCGAACCCGCCGCGCGCGCTCGAACAAAACCTCGATGGCATCCCGTTCCCCGACAAGACGCTCTTTCGCGGCTCGCCGATGGCGCCGGACGATCTCTACCTGGCCATCGCCAGCCGCGGCTGCGCGTACCGCTGCACGTTCTGCATCGAGAACCGGCTGCAAGCGCTCTATCAGAACGGCGGGCGCTACCTGCGCGCCCGCAGCGTCGACAACCTCCTCGCCGAGCTTCGCGCCGCGCGCAGCGCGATCCCCTATCGCGCGGTCTGGTTCTGCGACGAGATCTTCACCTGGAACCTCGAATGGCTGCGCGAGTTCGCGCCGCGCTATCGCAACGAGATCGGCGTCCCGTTCCTGGCACTCGTGCATCCGAACTTCGTGAATCCCGAGATCGCGCGCCTCTTGGCGCTCGCGGGTTGCGCGAAGGTGGACATGGGCGTCCAGACGCTCACCCAGGAGTTGCGCCGCGGAGTGCTGCGCCGCCACGAGAGCAACGCCCGCATCGCCGAGGCCATCGACGCGCTGCGCTCCGCAGGCGTGTGGGTGGACGTCGACAACATCATCAACCTGCCCGGCGAGACCAACGACGATCTGGTGCGGATGGCCGAGTTCTACAACGAGCACCGACCGGACACCGCGAAGTTCTACTGGCTGCAGATCTACCCGGGCACGGAGATGGTGGAGAAAGCCGTGACGCTGGGCGCCATCGCCAGCGACGCCGTCGAGCATGTGCCGGAGCGTGCCGAGCTCGGCAGCTACTATCGCGGCGATCCCGACTCGCCGCGCGAGAAACGCCAGCTCTACCTGTTCTTGATGCTGCTCCTCTTTCTGCCGCGCGCCTTCAATCGTTGGGCGCTGGCCTACCGCCTCTACCGCTTCCTGCCCACCCTCGGGCTCACGATCACGTTCCCCCACGTGGTGCTGAGCCTCGCTCACCAGGCGCTCGAGCGCGTGCGCTTCGCGACCGGGCTCGATCGCCGACCTTGGCCGGCGGTGCGCTCGATGCCGCGCCGCTACACGCGGCTCTATCGTGCGGAAGTCCGGCGCTGGCTCGGCGAGCGGCTGCGTCGTTCGCGAGCGTCGCTGCCAACGCCGCTCGCGGTGCAGCCGAGCGTGTGAGCCGCGCAGCCATCGCCTCGAAGACGAAACCGAGATCGAGACCCACGACATGGCCCGCGTGACACTGATGGTTCCGTTCGACCCGGTCATGGGAGCGAGCGTCGGCAACAACTCGATGCCACCGCTCAGGCTCGCGCTGCTTGCCGGCAGCACCCGCGCAGCAGGCCACGAGACCGAGGTCATCGACGGCGTCGGCCTGGGTTTCGAGCGCATGTGGACGTGGGGGGATGGCTTTCACCTCGAAGGCTTGCGCATCGAAGAGCTGATCGAGCGCATCCCGGAGCGCACACGAGTCCTCGGCCTCTCGATGATGTTCAGCCAGAGCTATCCCCCGGTGCGGGCACTCTTGCGAGAGATCCGTCGCCGTCGCCCCGAGATGATTCTCGTGGCCGGTGGCGAGGGCATGACCGGCATCGCCGACGTAGCGGTGCGCGAGGCCAGTCTCGACGCCGTGGTGGTCGGCGAAGGCGAGGCCCCGCTCCTCGACGTTCTCGACTGTGTCGACGCCGGGCGTTCGTTCGACGGGCTCGCGAACGTGGTCACGGCGCACCATGCCGCCGCGGAAGCCGTGAATCCGCGGGAGCAGGGCCGCTTCGACGATCCCGATCGGATCCCGGCGGCCGATTGGCGCGGCATTGCGCTCGCGCCCTACTGGGAAGGCAATCGCGTCCACGGCGTGAACGTCGACGGCCGCTTCCTGCCCATGATCGCCACCCGCGGCTGCCCGTATCGCTGTCAGTTCTGCACCGCGCCCGGCACCTGGGGCGGCCAGCGCTACCACTCCCACGACGTGGTGATCCAGCAGATCGAGCGCCATCGCGCCGAGCACGACGTGGAGCACTTCGTGTTCACCGACCTGAGCCTGACCACGAGCCAGCGCTGGTTCGAAGGCTTCGTCGATCGCCTGGAGGCGCTCTCGCCGCGAATTCGCTGGTCGGTGCCGTCGGGCATCCGCGCCGAGCGCTTGAGCGAAGACCTGCTGCGGCGCGCGAAGCGCTCGGGGCTCGTGTACCTGCAGATCTCGCCCGAGACCGGCTCGGAGCGGGTCATGAGCTGGATCGACAAGCGCATGCGCGTCGATTCGGTGCTCGACACCGTGCGCAACGCGAAGAGCGCCGGGCTCACCGTGGCCGCCGCATTCGTGGTGGGCTTCCCCGTCGAGACCTGGGGTGACCTCGTCGACACGTTCCGCCTCACCGCGCGCCTCGCGCGCACGGGGCTGGACGAGGCGGTGGTGAGCCTCTTCCAGCCGCTACCGGGCAGTCCCTCGTTCAACGAGCTACGCGCTCGGGACGAGGTGGCGCTCACCGATGCGTTCTACCGCTCGCTCTTCGTCGCCGACATCACCATGGACGCGTCGCACAACCCGGCCATGAGCGGCTACGAGCTCCGCATCGTGCGGCTCTTCTTCTATCTCTGGCTCTTCCTGAACGTATTCGCGAGCCGGCCTGGGCGGCTCTTCGCGTCCCTCGGCAACGCGGCTCGCGGCCAACAGACCCACAAGCTCGACCGCATCCTGCGCCGCGACTTCAAGCGCATCGTGAAGAACTTCCTGCCGGTGCTCACGCCCACCGCACTCGGCGTGGCGCTCAAGCTGCTCCGCCACGCCCGGCGCCAGCCGCAGCCGGAGTGGGCGAACACCGTGCTCGCGGCCGCAACCTGATCGCGCGCCGGAAGAAACCGGCCAAGCCTCTCGTCGGTCAGTCGGCGCCTTCGACGTGGCGTCGAAAGCGATCGAGAATGGCCTGCCAGCCTGCACGCTGCTCTTCCTCGGTATGGGTCTCCTCGCCGTCGAAGGAGACCCGAACGGTCACACCGGGCTCGCCATCCAGGAACTCCACTTTCGCCTGGCGATCTCCGAGCGAGTACTCGATGAGGCTGTGGGTCACCACGTTCGTGTAGGTGCCCTCGAAGTCGAATCCGAAGCTGCCGTCCTTCGCCTCCATCCGCGAACAGAACTTCCCGCCCGGCTTCAGATCCACGCTGGATCGCGTGGTGTGCCAGTCGTCCGAGGCTGCATTCCATCGAACGATGTCCTCGGGACTGACGTATGCCTTCCACACCGACGCGATCGGCGCTCGCACCGTCGTTTCCACCGTGATCTTCACGTTTCTTCCTCACTCTTTGGATCCAACGACCTCACGCAGCACGAATGCCGCAACCCACGGACGCACGGCGTTCGTCGTACGCTTCAGGGAGCAGTCTGCGGCCAGAAGAACGTGGTACCGCTCTCGAACCCGTCCGCGAACACGTGCGTGCTGGTCAGGCGCGCAATGGCCATGTCTTGGGTGCTGCCCGGCTGGGCGAAACCGACCACGACCGGGCGCCCCGCGATCGACTTGGCTCCGAAGCACTGTTCGATCTCGTCGCCGAAATCGATCGGGCGCCGACCGCCGAGCGCGAATCCGACGTCGAGCGCCTTCGCATCGGCCGTGAAACGGACGACTCCGCAGTCTGACTCCGATTTGGCCGAGTCGTAGTAGTAGCCCGCCGCGAGGATCTTTCCGTCCCCTTGAACGATGAGGCCGTTCACGGTCTGGCTGGCGGGCGGGTCCGCGAGATCCACGGTGCTGAAGCCGCTCGCGCCGAACGACGCGTCCACCGCGCCGGCGGATGTGATCCGCGTCACGACGTAGTGGTTGCCCGCGCCCAGTGCGTAGAAGAGCACCACGAGCCGTCCCGAGTGGTCGACGGCCGCGGCGATCGGTGTATCGTTCGTCGTCACCGTGGGATAGGTGATGGTGAGCTGGCCGTCTCCGCTGAACGTGGTATCGAGGTGCCCCGTCCTCGTGTACCGCCCGAACAAGAGGTCGTACTGAGACCCCGTCCACTTCGTGCCGAGGGCCATGAGCTTGCCGTCGGCGAGCTCGATCACCCCCGACAAGTAGCACTGGGTCGCGGCATTCGTGCAGTCGAGCAGGTCGGAGATGCCGTCGTCCGAGAACGCGGGATCGTAGTCGCCGTCGGCCTCGAGCTGGACGATGCCGGCGGTGGTTCCACTTCCGCTCGTGAACGGCAACACGATCTTGCCGTTCTTGCGGAGCACCATCGCGCCGCATGTGCGCTTCTCGACCGTGCTGACGCCGTAAGGCACGATCAGGACCTCGCCGCCATTCCCGAAGTCGGCATCCAGCTCGCCGTTCGGCAGCAGGCGGGCGACGACCACGCGGTAAGTGCCACTCGAGGATTCCGCGATGCCGCACGCGAGGATCTTGCCGTCCGGCTGCACGATGACCGAGGTGCCTTCGTCGTCGCGCTGACCCGAAGGCCCCACATTGAACGCGAGCGTCTGCTTGCCGTCGAGCGAGAAGCCGTTGTCGGGCGCTCCGTTGGCACCGAGCACCGCGAATGCAAAGTCCTCGTTGCCGGTACCGACCTCCGCGGCCCCGACGACCACCAGGCGGCCGTTCGGAACTTCGGCCACGTCGTAGGCGAGGTCGTATTTGAGCGGGCCGATGTCGAAGGCGACCGTCTTCTTGCCGTCGCCGTCGAACGCCGGGTCGAGGTCGCCGTCGGCGTGCGCTGCCCGGGAGGGCGCGATGGCGAGGAGGCATGGAACGACCAAAAAAGTGACGCCGAACGAGCTGAGACGACGCAGAGAGCCCCCCATCGGCCGCCGGATCGCACGCTCGAGCTGATCGACAGCCTGTCGCCGGCAGCGTGATCCGATCCTACGACAATGCCCCGCGACCAGGAATCTCCCGGTACAGCGGTTGCTTTGCTGCGTTCTCATCGCGGCGTGCAGTCGCGCGACTGGGCAACAGCGCACTCCGATCGAGGAAGCCGGCAGCCACGACGATCGAACGACCGGGTACACCACGATCACAGCCGGGTCGGCCGCGCCTCGATCCCGCCCGAGCGCCTCCTCGAGGGCAGCTTGCTCATTCACCTCGACAGCATCCGCGGCGCTCGCCAGCTCAGCGAGTAGCTCGACCACAACTGGCTGCTTCGCGACCTGCTCTGTCCGCCGTGAGGCAGGTGCCCGTATCGTGTCATCGACCGATTGCGAGCCGACGACGTGCACATCCTCGCCGTCGCCCGCGCGAGTCGACGCCGGGTTGAGTCCGGCCACCACGCCCGCGCGCGCTTTCGTCCGAGCGGCGGGCCGGCTCGCAGTCGAGCCGGAGCGAATGCAAGCCTGGGAGGGGTGAGTAGGAAGCGCGTGTCTGCTCTTGTCCCAGCGAGCGGCGATCACCGAGGCGAGCGCGATCGAGGCGGAGGCCGCGCGGCTCACCCCACCGCGAAGTCGAGAATGCGGTCGAGGACCCACGCGAACCCCTTGCCACCGCCATGGCCGAGCCCTGGCACTGCCACGAGCTCGGCGTTGGGGATCGCGTTGGCGAGGGCGGCGCCCATCTCGAACGGAACGGTCTCGTCTGCTTCGCCGTGGACCACCAGCGTGGGCACCGCGACGAGCGGGGCCTTGGTCAGGTTGTCGAAGCGATCGCCGATCAGAAGCCCCACGGGCGCCCACGGGAAGTGCGCCTCGCCGACGGCAACGATCGACGTGTACGGCGCCTGCAGCACCAGCCGCGAGGCGTGGCCACGAATGGCCATCTCGACAGCGACGCCGCTGCCGAGGGAGAAGCCCCAGAGTACGGTGCGCTCGGGACCGATCCCTTCGCTTCGCAAGAACGCGAGCGCGGCTTCCGCATCGCGGTAGAGCCCATCCTCGGACGGCGAGCCGTCGCGCGAGCGACCGTAGCCGCGGTACTCGGCGAGGAGCATCGCGACTCCGTGCTCGTTCACCCGCCGCGCGAGCCCCAGCGCGTCGCCAGCGACGTTCCCGTTGCCGTGGAAGTAGACGATCACGCGCGGATCACGCTCCCGTGAATCGGCCGCGTCGGCAGCGAGCCAGATCGCGTGCACCGGCACAGCATCGGATGCGACGAGCTCGAGAACCCGTGCCCCGGCCGGCAACGGTCGCGTATCCGCCTCGGGAGCTGGATAGACCATCCAGCCGCAGCTCGCCACGCATCCCACGAGCGCGATCGTCGACGCGAACGCAACGCGCGCACCGCGGGAAGAGCAGCGTGAGGGCATCAGCGATGCCGCTTCGCCGGCAGCGTTCGACGCAGCACCGGCGAGTTGCCTCGCTCGATGAAGTCCACGAGCGTGTGCCAGAGCCAATCGCCATCGTCAGCCGCCAGGAGCGCATGGCCACCACCGGCGATCTCCACGAGCTGAACGTTCGGGAAGAGCTGTCGCAAGCGCGCGGGCATCGCAGTGGGAATGACGCGATCTCCATCCCCGTGGACGAGCAGCGTCGGAATGCGAACCAACGGTGCCTTGGACGCGGTATCGAAGCGATCCCCGAGCACCCAGCGTGCGGGGATCCACGGGTAGAGATGCCCCCCCAAGGCCGGAATCGACGTGTACGGCGCTTCCAGGACGAGGCGTGCGCCGCGACCGCGCCTCGCCATCTCCGAGGCGACACCGGTGCCGAGCGAGAAGCCCCACAGCGCCACGCGCTCGGGCCCGATCCCCTCGGCGAGGAGGTGATCGAGCGCGGCGCTCGCATCGGCGTAGAGCCCCTCCTCGGTCGAGGGGCCCGTTGCTCGCGAGCGACCGTAGCCACGGTACTCGACGAGCAGCGTTCCGAACCCGTGCCGCGCGAGGTCGCGCGCCAAATCGAAATGGCTGCCGATCACTTCCCCGTTGCCGTGGAAGTAGACCACCATCCAGCCCCCGGTCGGGGCCGGAAGCTCGACGGCGTTCACGGTGGCACCGTCGGCAGCCCTCAGCGTGACCACCCGCGCGCCGACGGGCAGGGGTGTCGCATCCGTCACCGGCGCGGGATAGAGCATCGGCCGGTACCGCTGACTCACGGCCACGCACAGGAGCGCGTAGGCCAGCCCCAGGAGCAGCAACACGCGTCGCACCATCATGAGCACCGGCCCCCAGGCTTGACCACGGCCGTCACACCGAATAGTACCAGCGCGCGAGCGAACGCGACGCAAACACGACCGGGCGCTGCGAAGCGCATCGCCCAGGATCGATCGGAGGTGTCCACGGTGCGTGCAGTCGGAGTTGGTGACGAGATCGAATCGGTGTGCGGAAAGTGCGGGCCGGTTTGGCACGTGGTCGCTGCGATGGTCGGAAACAAGGTCGTGAAGGTGGTGTGCAAGCGGTGCAGCGCTCAGCATCGCCACCGCTCGCCGCCTGGATCGACCCCGGCCGCTAGCGAGAGCGCGCCCAAGCCCGAGAAGCGCGCCAAGGCGAAGAGCGAGGCGTCCAAGGCCGAGAGCGCCGCCGCGGCGGGTGGCGCCCCGAGGATCGAGCCCGATCTCTCGCGTGCCATCAAGCCCTACCAAGCCAGCCAGACGTACCTGCTGCGCGACCGCATCGAGCACCGCACGTTCGGGATCGGCGTCGTCGAGGAGCTCTCGGGGCCCGGCAAGATCCAGGTGCGCTTCCCCGACGGCCCGCGCAAGCTCCTCCACGGGGTGCCGGCGGCCAAGTGACACGATCCACCCGCGTGCGCGTCGCCGCGGCTGGCCCCGAAAAAGGCGCATTCCGCATCGAGGCTCGTTCGCAGTTCCGAGTCGGCGCCCGAGCCGCAGGCGCGTCGCCAACGCAGCGAGGCGGCTTGGGGGTGGGGCCCACTGAGCGCCGCGCTTTTCGTGGGGCGAATGTCCGTTGAGACCCCCGAGGCGACATCGGCGCACGGCCCAAGCGAGATCGCTCGCGATCGTCACGATTCTCGCGTCGATCCTTTCCTCGGGTCGCGCCAGCGGCGCACCGCCGAGCGGCGCCGCCCCGCACCGCGCCACGCTCGTCGTCATCACCGCCGATGGACTCGCGCCCAGCGAGGTGCGCGTGAGCCCCGCCGTGCCGATCTTCTGGCTCAATCGCACTCCCCAGCTAGCCATCGCGATCTCGTTCGAGGGTGCGGTCCCGGACGCGCTCGAGGACTGCGCCGAGCGGCGCGCCTTCCACGCGGTCCCCGGCTTCGGCCCCTTCACGATGCTGCTCCCACCGGGCGGCGTCGCGGCGCTGTGCGCACCGAGCGAGGCGGGACGCTACGCGTACCTCGTCCACGGCGAGGTGGTGTTCACGGGAGCCGTGGAGGTGACCTCCGAAGATGACACCGCGGAGAGCCCAGCGCCGTGAATTGGGCGTGCCGGCGCCTTCCCGGATCGAGTCGCGGTGCGCGCTCACTGGCGCTCGGCGCGGCGATCGCCCTGCCACTCGCGACTTGTACCGCCCACGGCGCGCGTCCGCCGTTCTTCGATGCACCGCCGGCGCTCGCGATCGCCCCACCGATCTGGGCTGCCCGCGCCGATAGCGACGCGGTGCTGGTGAGCGCGATCGGGGATCAGTTCGTCGCCTCGCTCTCACGCTCGCTGGTCGCCGCGGGCTTCCGGCTCGTCGATCCGAGCGACGCGCCAGGCTCGGAACCCACGAGCGTCGGCCGCGTCACGACGGCACTGAGCGCGGTGGAAAGCGGCGGCGGCGTGCGCACCGAGGTGGCACTCACCGCCACGCTACGCGTCGCCGCAAACGTCGACGGCGCCCGTGACGCGGAGCACGCGCCCGGAGTCGTGAGCGCAATCGGCGCCGGCGAGCTCAGCGGCACCGTGGAATCGCTGGAAGACGTGTCTACGATCCTCGCGCGCTTGCGCATCGCCGCGGCCCGCGAGGCTGCGGCGCGGCTGGGCGAGGAAGCGGCACGGCTCTGGGCAACGCCTGGCGCTGCGCCGCCGGCGCTCGTTCGCAAGCTCGAACCGATCACGAACGCCTGGGCCATCCCGGTCGCTGGGCGGCTCCCGCTCGGCCCGTGGGATCCCGTCGAAGTCGGCCTCGACGCCGCGCCGGGACTGGAAGGCTCGGTGGTCGTCGGTGGCACGCCGACCGCGGTGCCATTGGTCGAAACGCGACGCGGCCACTACGTGACCCGCTTCCGCGTACCACCGGGTATCGCCCCCGGCCCGCTGATCCTGACGGCTAGGCTCCTCGATGCGAGCGGGCAACGCGCGGAGCTCACGCTCGCGCCCGGTGCCCTGTTGGCCGATTCCGATCGGCCCTTGCCTCCAGCGCGGCTGGTCGTTCGTCGCGCCGGCGCGCCGGGCGCGGGTGGCTTCGCGCTGAGCTGGGCGTGGCGCCCCGAGAACGGCGTCGTCCATCATTACGGCGTTTTTCGCTCCGACGGGTTTCCGTATCGTTTCTCGTTCCTGGGACACACGCCGGACACCCACTTCGACGATCCGGTGGTGCTCGACGAGCACGGTTTCTTCGATCTCACACGTCGCTATTACACCGTGCTCGGATACGACGCTGCGGGAAATCCCTCGCCACCGTCGGAGCTGGTGTCGATCGCACCGGATGGTGGGTCGACGACGGGAACGGCGCTCTTCGGCCCTGGCCGGCTGCGCGCGGAGGAAGCTGCGGCCAAACGCGAGCAGCCGGCCGTGACCGCGCGCTATCGCATCCGAACCGCGACCGAAAGCCCACTCCGCACCACGCGCTCGGGTCGCGAGCTGGGCGATCCACGCGCCGCGATCACGCTCGCTGCCGGGCGCGCGCTCCGCGATCGCTCGGGCGCTGTCGAGCTCGACGTCCTCGTCCTCGGCAGCGAATCCGCGATCGGGACCGTGTCCGTGGGTCGATCTCCGCGAGCGTGGCCGCTCGCCGAGATCGAACCCGGCACCTACGCGGCTGCGATTCCGCTCGACCTGATCGCCGGCGACGCCAACCCGAGCGACGGCGCGATCCGCGCCCGCGCGCGCCTCACGGATGCGGCGGGCTTCGACGTGCAGGCGCGCTTCGCGATCCCCTTGGAGCTAGCAGAGCCTGGCTCCACGACGCCGGCGACGGTACCGGACGGCGCCGACGAGGAGCCCGCCGAGAGCGAACGGTAGCGAGCTCACAAAGCCACCCAGAGCCGCTGAAGCCGCGCCCCCGGCCGGTGCGATGGCGCAACCGCCGCCACCCCCGAGTGCCCCAGGCGGCGGATTCTCACCACCACCGTCGTCGGGATTGGGCGTCGCGTCGCACGCGTCGCCGAGACCGTCACCGTCGGCGTCGGCCTGATCGGGGTTGGCGACGACGAGGCAGTTATCGCCGATGTCGGCGATGCCGTCGCCATCGCGATCCGGCGTGCCCGGGTTGGTCACGTAAAGCCGCACCGCGTACTGCAGGTCGAGGGGCCCGGCGACGCCGGAGGTGACGAGCCCCTGGTCTACGAGGTTGTCGGCCGAGAGGCGTACCGTCGGGTGGCCGTCGACGGGATCGACCACAACGCTCCCGGGAAGCGGGTCTGCGGTGCGCACCCACTCGGCGCCGCGCCAGTAGCCGCGCTCGACGGTGTAGATCTCGCCCGGCGGCACAGGTGCCTCTATTTCCGCGGAAAACGACACCCCGAGGACGGTGAAGTCGAGGTCGCCGGTGCGGATCACCGAGCCGCGCGCCGGTGTCGTGGCAGTGCCGTGGTCGGTGAGCTTCACGTCGACTCCGGCCATGTTCCAGGTGCCACCCGAGAAGTTGTCCTCACTCGAGCTCAGCACCACTCGATCCCAGAACGAGATCAATCGCGGCGTCCCTTCCCAACGTGCCAACCACGGCCCCGCGCTGCGCCGCGCATGGAACGAGTTGCGCGTATAGAAACCGCCCGAATACGGCACTCCGAAAACGTCCTGGAAGTACGTACCGAAAGGCTGCGCGGGGAAGATGCCGCGCTGCACTCCGTCGCTCACGAGACCGAAGAAGAGGCTCTGCACGTCTCCGAAAAGCGCGTAGGCACCGTAGCCCGCGCCCAGGTACGCCGGGCCGGTGTCCTCGGGGAGCCCGTCTCCAGCCACGTTCGAGCCGAGCATGCCGAAGACCTGGAAATACGGACGCGACTGCACACCGAACTCGGGCACCCACGGCAGGTTCCCCGGAATCGCGAACGGGCTCTGGAACACCTCCCACTGGAACCCGAACATGTCGGGGCCGACGATGCTCGTGCCCACGTCGAGGTAGCCCTGGACGTGGTGGATCGGCGAGCCGGGGTTTTCGGTCTCGGGAGTGTCGAGAAAGTCCTCGCCGAAGCTGTTCACGACGATCGGAAGCTCCGGGGTCACGGCGCGCACCGCGCGAATGAGCTCGCGGAAGTGCAACGTGAACGACCATTGATTGAACGCTTCTTCGATCGTGACCTTCTGCGTCAGCTCGGGATAGCGAGCGAGGAATTGCTGGAACGTCGGCGCGTCACCACCGAAGCCGGCGGGCACCTGGTCGCGGTGGGCGAAGAGGTGATCCGACAATGCACAGTGGCACCGGTCGAGCGCCACGATCCCTTCGTGCTGCACCTGGACGCGGACCTCGTTTTGAAGCTGGAGGCTGACGATCACGTCGCCCTGGGCGTTCTGATCGCGGATCCACGACGCCAGATCCGCGAGCGCGCGCTTCTCGCGATCGAGCGTGTTCGGCCAATTCGGGCAGTACACGCCGAAGTTGGCCGGCGGCTCGTCGGCATCCGACGCCACGGCGCCCTGGGTGTTGGTGAGCAACACGAACCCGGCGAAGCGCTGCGGGTCGTTCACGTAGTCGAAGCCCGCCGGGGGCACGAAATCGCCCTGCGCGTGGAACGTCCCCGAGGGCGCGCTCGGCGCCGGCGCGGGCGGGTACATGTCCTCCGGCGCACGGTTGCTGCGTCCCGTGATGTTGCTGCCTTGCCAGACGAGATTCACCTTGAGGCCGCGCAGCCGCGCCCGCGTCACCAGTGCGTCGAGCTGGGTGCGGGTGAGATCGTTGGTGATGATCTCTGGCCTCGCGACGCGCTCTTCCCACGTGTTCCAGTTGAGCAGCGCGCGCACCGCCGTGAAGCCGAGCTCGTGCGCGGTGTCGACGTAACTCTCGACGGCCACGTCCTCGAGCTCCTGCGGCGCGCTCTCCTCGAGATGCACCGACAGGTTGAAGAACGGCTGGCCGTCGACGATGAAGGCCGAATGGCCCTCGACCGTGCCGATGCGCGGCGCGGCGTACGCGTCTTCGGACCACGCGACGGCCGCGCTCAGCAGTGCGGCCACGAGCACGACACGCGCTGCTGCACAGCACACGCGGCGGCTCAGCGACGAAAACGACGAAGGGCCGCCCGAGTTCGACGGGCAGCCCTTCTGCTTCATGATCGATTCGCGATCGCCGCCGAGCGTTGAGCTCGGCGCGAGCTCAGCTCGACTTCGACTCGTCGTTCTTCTTCTTCGCGTTCTTGGCCACGCCGACCGCCTTGGCCGCGGGTGCAGCGGCGGCCGGGGCCGGGCTCGTGGAGGCTGAAGGCGCCGGCGCGGCGGGAGCCTCGGCCTTGGCGGAGTGCACGGTCTTCTGCAGCTCCTCCAGGCGGTCTTCGAGCTGCCGCAGCCGATTACCGAGCTTGAAGAGCGAGTCCTCGTTGGCCTCACCCTTCTGATTCACCAGGTAGGCAACGCCCACCACGGCGAAGAAGGTGAGCAGGTGCCAGAACCAGCCGGTGAAAAGCGGAAGATCGACCTTCTGTAGGGTCTCCTTGCCTCCGCCGCCGCAACCTGCGACCAACGCGACCACGGCAAGGGTGAAGCCCACTCGAAGCGCACGTCGGCTCATCAGCTTCTTCCTCCGGAAGATTCGGCAGTTTGCACCGCGGGTCCCAGCCCCGCGCGAGCCGCGCAGTATAGCGATGGCCCCCAACCCCGCCAATGCACCGCGGTGCTCGGCAGTGGTTCACTTTCACGTCTAACCCGTTCGAGGCGTGCGAAGCGGCGGGAGCTTCGAACGGCGCTCCGCAGCCGCTCACCCCGGTCACGCTCGTGGGGATCGAGCCCGATTCGCGCGGCCGCGGCTGAGAAGAGCCTTCGGCTCCACGCGATCGACCGGGGGCGAGCGCGAAGGGTGCCTCGAGGTGTACGATTTCGAGGCACGCCGTGCCGCGCACATCGGCCGCGCGGCCCGCGTATCCAACCGCGCCGGGAGCAGGCGTGCGGAGCTCGGCGTACGAGGGGAGCGAGGGATGCAAAACACTTGGCGAGGGATGGTGACGTCGACGCTTGCTGCAGGAGTGCTCGCCTTCGCCGGCTGTCAGCCGTGGAGCGGCGACTACACGGGCACCTGGTCGGATCCATTCGCGACGACCACGGTCAGCGCGACCATCACCCAACTCGGCACGTCGGTGATCGTCGATCAGACGATCCACGTCGATACGCGGATCGGGCTGGTCTGTCACTGGGACATGACCGGCTGCATGGGTACGACCGGTGGCACGACGCCGGCCTTCCACGCGGCGAGCTGCCTCTTCACCCAGGACCCGACCAACGTCGATTGCAGTGCCGCCTACGGCGCAACCTTCACGTCGGACGTGGATGGCCTCTCGCTGGCGATGGCGGGCGGATCGGTGGATCAGTTCCAGAACGACTACAGCTACTGGCCCCCTGCGGGCGGTCCCACCCCCTTTCCAAGCCCGTTGGTGCGCATTCCCTGAGCGGCTTTCGCCCGTGACCGACACGTGACGCCACTGCCCGGGCAGTGGCGTCACCCTTGCGGCGCGCGCGGGGTAGACTCGCGCGCCATGATCGTGCACCCACGGCCTTCGTTTCGATCGCGCCGGCGAGCCTTCTTCGCCGTGCTCACCCCCATCCTCGGGTTCGTCCTCTCGCTCGCGCCGGCGAGGGTGAACGCGTCACCCCGCGTCGAGACGATCCACGGGCATCCAGTGCTCGTGGTCGACGGCGCACCGTTCCTGCAGCTTGCCGCCCAGCTTCAAGAGAACTCGGACAAGGATCCCGACAACCTCACGCTCGACGAGTATCTCGACACGGCCAAGAGCGTCGGATTCAACGCGATACGTGTGCCGGTGCGCTGGCGCACGTTCGCGTCGGGGGCGACGCGCAACGTATTCCGCGCCAACGACCCCACGCGCGCCGATCTCGATCGCGTGGCCGCGGGCGCACGCGCCCGCGGGCTCAAGGTCAACCTCGCCTGGGAAGGCTCGAACGTCATCGGGAAGGCGAACTTCGCTCCCGACGACATCGCGTCGAAGTCGGGCACGTTCCACGCGAACGGCTCGCAGAAGCCTCCGTCCGGTTTCGACTTCGTGAACGGCCCGGCGAGCTACGGAAACTTCGTGGTGGTCACGAACCCCGACGGCTCGATCGCCGCGAGCGCACCCAGCACCACCGCCAATCGCGGGGTCTTCTGCCCCGACTGGCCGAACGTGCTGGCGCGCGAGCGTACGGATTTCCTGGCGCTCGTGGACTGGATCGCCGGCGTGAACGCCGACGGCGACGTGGTGATCACGCTGCAAGTCGAGAACGAGCCGGCGCTCGTCGACGAGAACGACACGGCTTCCAAACCCACGCAACGATGCCGTTGCGCTCTGTCCGAGCATCAGTTCGCCAACCCGGGTCAGCGCATCGCCGGGTTCGACTCGTCCTTCCCCACGTTCACCCAGTACCAGAACGCACGGCCTGCGCTCGTCACCGAGCTCGGCATCGACGAGGTCTACAGCCAGTGGTCGATGCAGCGTTACTGGGCCGAGCTCACCCGCGCCGCTCACGCGCGGCTGCCGGGCTTTCCGCTGATCCTCAACCTCTTCGGCCACGACGAGCCATCCACACCCGAGCCCGACCATCCAGGCTCGCCCTTCCACGACGTGGACGGCTGGATCACCTACGCGGGAATCGTGAGCGCCGGTCCCGACATGTACGGCTACAAACAAGAGGTCTACGACCCACAGGCCGACTCGGCTCAGAACTTCCTGTTCGCTCCCGAGTTCGGCGCCCAATACTACCCGCATTTCCAGGTATTCGGGGTGCTCGGCTCCAACCTGTCGAATGCCGGCGCCACGTATCTCGGCATGGGCATGAGCTCGTACGCGCTCTACGGCGATGTCGTGAGCCTCTTCGTGGGCATGGTCAGCGACGGGGTCACGCGCGGGATCTTCCCCAACGCCGCCAAGGGGACGTGGTTCCAGTCGATCCTCGGCCAGGCGTATTCGGGTGCCTTCTACGCCCGCGCCAGCAATGCGGCACTCGGCGCGGCGATGGCGCCGCTGGCACGCGCCGCCGGCACGTCGAACCTGGTGGCATTCTTCGACCGCGTGTATCTGAGCGGCGGCGACAGCTTCTCCGGCGGAAGCGTGAGCGTGGGGAGCACGCCGGTCACGCTCACCGATCTCGGTGACGCCGGTACGCCGGCCCGGGGCGCGATCGTGCGCACTGGCAGCGCCGACTTCACCGCGGTCGGCGTGTCCTACCGAGCGCGCTTCCAGGCGTCGACGCCCGAAGGCGGCTGGCGCGTCGAGCGCGGCGCGTGGCGGGGTGAGACCTGGCAAAAGCTCGCCGAGCCCCTCGATGGCACCGTGAGCGTCGATGCGAACAGCGTCACGGTCACGCTCTCGAGCGATGAGCGCAGCACCAGCGGAGCGCTCACCATCGGCGCTGGCGGGCCACTCGATCTCCAGTACGCGGTCCGGATCCAGCCGGCGGGAGGCAGCGGGCCGCTCGACTCCGACGGCGACGGCGTGCCGGACAGCACGGACAACTGCCCGAATGTCACGAACCCCAGCCAGACGGACTCGAACCGGAACGGCATCGGCGACGCGTGCGAATCGTCGAGTGGCGACGACCGCGACGGGGACGGAGTGCCGGACGCCACCGACAACTGCCCGGACACTCCCAACGCGAATCAGCTCGATTCGAATGGCAACGGCGCCGGCGATGCCTGCGAGCCGCCACCCCCAGGCGGGGGCGGTGGCTGCGCGGTCGCTGCGCGCCGCCACACGCTCGGGGATGCCGGATGGATCGTCGTGGCGTGTGCAGCTTCGGTCGCGCTGCGTCGCCGGCGTCGGCGAGCGCCGACGCAGCGCGCAAGCCACGCCGACTCGGAGGCTGCGGCGGTCACAGATTGATCGCGAGGATCCCCTCGTCGATCAGCACTTTGCCGCAGATCCCCAACCCGAACAGGATCACCACACAAGCGCTCAGCACGGGCAGTCGGCGAAGCCACGGGCTTTCGCGAATCCCCATCTTCTGCTGCATGTAGTTGCCGGCGATCACCATCGCGATGCCGATCGCGATCAGCACCAATGCCAGCCCCAGGCTGAAGGACAACACCAGCGCGAGCCCGAACGCGACGCGGTGGTAGGCGACCGCCGCCAGCAGCACCACCAATGCGGATGGGCACGGGACCATTCCGCCCGAGATGCCGAGCGACAGCAGGCTTTTCCACGTCACCGGCTGCGACGGGTCGGGAAAATGCGCGTGCCCGTGATCGTGGTGGTGGTCATGGTCGTGCCCGTGGTCGTGACCGTGTGAATGCGCATGAGCGTGGTCGTGGTGCGCGTGATCGTGGTCGTGATGGTGATGATCGTGGGTGTGCCCCTGGCCGCCGAAGAGCGCGCGCAAGCGCAGCACCAGCATCCATCCGCCGAGCCCCACGATGAGCGCCCCCGACGTGAAGGCGAGATAGGGGTAGATCTTCTCGGGCAGCACGTACTGCGAAAGGCTCAGCGTCACCACGCCGAGCAGGATCACGACGGAGGTGTGGGTGGCGGTGACGACCGTTCCCAGGAACACGGCGTCGCGAATCCGCCCCTTGGATCCCACCAAATACGCGGCCACCACCGTCTTGCCGTGCCCCGGCGAAAGCGCGTGGCCGCAGCCCAGGAAGAACGCCACCGCGAGCCCCACCAGGATCACCGCAGGGCTGAGCGTGGTGGCTCCCAGGTAGGACTCCATCCGCTTCACCTCGTGGCTGGTGCGCGCCGCGGCCTTGTCGTCCTCGGCTCCCGCGGTGGATGGCGCCACAGACGGTGCCTGCGCACGCGTTGCATCCTGCGGGAGCGGGACACCCGCGCGCGTGAAGCGGATCTCGAGGTTGCGGTGCTCCGGTGACGGGTACCACTTGGTGTTGGTGCGACTGTCCAGGAAGAAACGTTCATCGCCCTCGAGACCGGTACTCGCCTCGCCCAGCCCGTCGCCCAGCTCGACGTGCTCCGAGTAGAGCGTCTCTTCGCCTTCGTAGTTGCGATTCCGCACCGTGAGCAGATTCTGGTCACCGAGCTCGCCCGCGACCCGCGCCCGCAGGGCGTAGCGGTAGAGCTGGAAATACATGTCGTTGGGGCGCGACTCGCGGACACCGTCGGGATCGTCCTCGAGACTCAAGTGTTGGCGATTCAGCGCCACGTCGAGACCGGTGCGAAGCGCATCCACCTTGGAGCGCTTGAACTCCTCACGGATCTCCGCGGGGGGTGCATCCGGCTTGTCCTTCGCCAGCTCCACGAACTCGCGCTGCAAGAGCGAGGTGGGCACCTCGATGGTGTAGGCGATCCGCACCCACTCGGCGTCGAGCTTCACCGTGATCTGCTGCGAGAAGAACTTGGGACCGAGCGAGTGCGCATGGGCCGGAACGCTCACGACGAGCGCTGCGAGCAATACGAGCGAATGCACGGCCGATCGACGAAACACGGCTCGGGGCGATGGGCAATTCATGGACACGCTCCAGCGGGAGGTCGTGAACGATCTACGACGCGGCACGCGGGACGGTTTCCCGCCGATTCCCTCGCCATGCGCCGAGAGCTGAGGCGTACCACGCGCTGTCGGTCGCCGCCAGGCGACCGAGCTGGCGGTCGTGGCTCACCTGCGCGCGGAACCCGCTCGCGGCGTGCGGGGCTGGGGTTCGTGGCAGGGCGCCTCGGGCGCAGTGAGCCCCTACCGGGCCGGCGGCCACGCTCAGATGGACGTCGGTTGAGCGAGTGGGCCACGGTGGTTACCCTCGTTCGAAGAAACATCGCGATCTCAGGACACACCATGGGCACGCAAACACGCTCCCGCCGCACCACCATCTCGATGGACAAGAAGCCGCTGAGCGCGGAGGATCTCAAGATTCCGGCGCACCTCGCGGCGGTGCTCAAGGTGATCGACGGCCCAGCCAGCAAGGAAACGTTCCAGCTCACCGCCAGCGCCAGCGTGGTGGGACGCGGCGAGGTCGCGGACATTCGCGTCAAGGACCCGGCGATGTCGCGCCGGCATTTCCAGATCACCTACCGAAATCTCGAGTTCCGCATCCAGGACCTCAAGTCTTCGAACGGCACGTATCTCAACGACTCCGAGGTCGAGGAATACGCGCTGCGCAACGGCGACGAGATCGTCGCGGGCGATTCCCGCTTCGTGTTCTCGGTGGGCCGCGCCGCAGCCGCCAAGCGCTGAGTCAGGCTCCGCACGCGCGTCGACGGCCCGCGTCGAGGCGCGAGCGACGATCCCGCGGCCTAATCACGCCGGGGGAACGGTGGCGCTCCAGCGATCGAGCCCGCCACCGTCGAAGCCGTCCTGGAAGAGCACGAGCTCGACGGCGTACAGCTCGGGCACGTCGACGACCTCGGCGTCGGCCGAGAACACGGCTTTCGCGCTGTCGGGTGTCGGCCACACCGACCCGATCGACCCACCTGGGATCAAGCCGACCTCGATCGGGGAAGGTTGCCCACCCGACGGCGATACCTGATAGAGCTGGAGCTCCGAAGCCGCGAGATCGCCCCCCCAGTAGAGCACGGTGCGCGAGTCCGCGGTGATCGCAGCAGCCAGTGCGTCTTCCCCGTCCGCGCTCAACCTCTGCTTCGATCCACCACCGAGCGGTGCGGCGAACAGCTGGAAGTGCTGCGGATCCTCTTCAGCGGAGCTGAACACGACCCCGCGCGAGTCCGGTGTGATGCGGATCGTGTTCCAGGCGGCCTGGCCGGCGATCTTCACGGGGGGGCCGCCGCTCAACGGTACGCGATAGAGCGCCTCACCGTCCGTCTCGTTCCATTGCGCGCGAAACACCGCCGAGGTCGAATCCAAGCTGACCGCCAGGTCGTAATCGTCGCCAGCAAGGGACACGGAACCACTCAGCTTCGACCGCGTGCCACCATCGACCGGCACAGTGTAAAGCTCGTGGAAATCCAACGCGTCGTCGTCCAGGCGATACACCACCCGATTGGAATCCTGGGTGATCCTCACGCTGTCCAGCCAGTGCTGACTCCCGAGCGGCTGATTCAGCTTGGTCGACGGCCCTCCGCCGATCAGCATCCGGAACATGTCGTACTTCGCCGACTCCTGCGCGGCCAGATAGACGATCCGGCTCGAGTCCGGTGTCGACAAGAAGTAGTAGAAGCTCCCCGCCCCCGGTACGAGCGGGTAGAGGAGCTTTCGGTCGCTACCGTCGACGGCCTGGCTGTAGAGCTCGTACTGATTGTTCTTGTCCTGATCCGCCGTGTAGAGCACGCGGTTCGAGTCTGGCGAAAACTGGGAGTACCAGAGCTGACCTCCACCCAGCAGCGGAGGATAGAGCTTCACTGCCGCTCCGCCGGCGAGCGGGACGCTGTAGAGAACCTGCTGGTAGGTCGGCGAGACGAGCTCTTCCCCCTCCAGCACGACGTGCGCCGAATTCGGCGAGATGCGAAACCGGTAGGCACTCACCGCCGGCGGGTGCATCAGGACGCTGCTCTGGCTCGGCCCCGCGATCGGAACCGAGTAGGTGCGCCCTTCGTAGAGGTCGTCATCGTAGATGCTGTACACGACACGCGTCCCGTCGGGCGAGACATCGAACGAGTCGACGCTCTCGGTCGTCCCGAGCGGGACGTTCAGCTTGACGGGCGTCCCGCCCGCGACGCTCGTGGAGTAGAGATCGAAGTGATCATGGAAATCACCCCACTCGTCCTCGACGACGAAACCCTGCTTGAAGACGACCCGAGCGCTGTCGCTGCTGACATCGAACCCGTGGACCGGTCCGAGCTGTGCGCCGCCGCTCAGCTTGACCACCGCGGCGTCGCTCGCGCGAACGATCATCAGCGCTTGCAGGAGCACGGCGAAGGTGAGCGCGGTCGCGCGAGGACGGAGCTCGCGGATCATCTCGATGTGGCAGCGCATGAGCATTCCCCAGCAAGAGCCTTCCGGATGGCGCAAGCCGCAAGAGTGACCCCAGACACCTGATCACGGCCGCGACGCGAGCCACGCCATCGGCTCATGCCCCTCGCACCGATAGCTCCTCCACTGTTACGATCCATCATACGCGGCGCGCGATGGGGCTTGCACCTATCGCTCCGCGAGTGGGCGGTTTGGCCCAAGGGGGGCTACAGCATCCTCGGCAACACCGTGATGACACAAGCTGTGACCACGATCGCCTCCGGGCGCGACGGTGCTCGGACGACACTCGTCCGCGTGGGCGGGGTAGCGCTCGCACTGGTCCTCGCGTATGCGCGGCTTGCTGCGGGACAGACGACTCACGCCATCATCGGGCCCGACGACCGGAAGGACGTGTGGCAGCTCTCGGAGCCCCATCTCGCCGAGAAGCTGGCGATGGCCGCGGCGTCCTTCGGGATCTTCGACGCTTCTCAGGTGCAACGCCCCGGCTCCAGCGATAGCTGTGACCCCGGCGTGGATGCGACCTGCCACGTCGACGTCGGCACGTTCGACGAGGCGTGTGTGCCGTACAGCTTCGAGGGCTGCGAGCCACTCCCGCTCTGCGACAGCGGCTCCTACCACGAAGCCTTCAAGGGACAACCGACTGGTCCGAGTTGCTCCGGCTTCCTGATCGCACCGGATCGCGTGGTCACCGCCGGTCACTGCCTCGGCGGCGACCCGTCCGCGTTCTGCAGCTCGAAGCGCTTCGTGTTCGGATTCACCCTCGACGACGGGCCAAGCCCATCGCTGCCGTGGTTCGTGTCGTCGAGCGACGTGTATTCGTGCCGCGCCGTGCTCGGGTGGGCGAAGACGCCCGAGCCGCTCGGCTCGTCGTGCACGGGTGGTGGAAACGACTGGGCAGTGATCCAGCTCGATCGCCCGGTGAGCGGTCGCTCGCCCGTGCCGATCGCCGCTGGTGCGGCTCAGGAAGGAACGGCGGTCGCGACAGCGGGCCATCCCGCCAGCCTGCCGCTCAAGGTCGACGACAATGCCAAGGTCCGGCAGGACTGCGAGGCCTACTTCACCGCGAACTTCGATGCGTTTCAGGGCGGATCCGGCTCGCTGGTGTACGACGACGCGACCTTCGAAGCGCTCGGCATCTTGACCAGCGGACCGCGAAATGCCTGGCAAGACCTCGGTGGATGCGCAGCTTCGGTGGTCTGCGGAAACGTGAACGGCTGCACCCAGGACCCCGACAAGCCCTTCATCGTCGTGACCAAGGCCAGCCAGTTCGCGAACGTGATGGCTCCCGCGCCGCCGGTCGAGTACGAGTTCCGCGGAAACATTGATGAGGTCGGCGAGGTCAACGAGTACCCGATCACGTTCCCCGACTCCGGATATGCCGCCGCGATCCAGGTGGCGTGGGATGCAGGATCCTGCGTCTCCGGCTACGACAACCTTGCCATCTACCGGCCCGACGGCTCGTATCTCAGCGGAACCGGCTCCTTCTGCCAGCTCACGAACATCGCGATCCCCGGAGGCCAGCCTGGGCCGTATTACATCAAGGTCTTCACCCAGACAGCGAGCCACGCCGGATCGGCCGGTGGGTACACCTTGACCGTGTCGTTCCAGCCGTACCCGGCCGGCGACAACAGCGGCGAGCCCAACGACGACATCCAGCATGCGACGCCGATCTCTGTGAACACGTCGGTTCACGCTCGAATCGCTGACTGGAGCAACCCAGCCGGAAGCCCCACCGAGGATGATGACTGGTACCAGGTCACCTTCCCGGCGGCGGGTTACGTCGCCGCGATCCAGGTGGCGTGGGATGCAGGATCCTGCGTCTCCGGCTACGACAAC
>CAYVDO010000016.1:11958-17533 GCA_964450125.1 uncultured bacterium | reverse complement strand
GCCAGCCTGGGCCGTATTACATCAAGGTCTTCACCCAGACAGCGAGCCACGCCGGTGCAGCGGGCGGGTACACCCTCTGCATCAACCCGCCCGGCGCGTGCACCGCGCCGCCGCCGGACCCGACGGTGATCCAGTTCGTCGGGCTCGGTGACTCGTTCACATCCGGAGAAGGCGTGCCTGGCTATTTCCCCGGGACGGACACCCAGGCGAACCAGTGCCACCGCTCGACCAACGCGTATTCGCGGCACATCGATCGGCCCGGACACACCGAAGCGCTCTTCGACCTGAGCCGCGACAACTCGTCCGGCTTCCGGTGGGACTTCCTCGCATGCAGCGGGGCGACGACCAGCAACGTCCGGTCGGCGGGGACAGCGCGCTACGGCGAGCCGCCCCAGCTCAACCGGATCGAGATCGGATCCGCCACCGACATGGTGGCCCTCACCATCGGTGGTAACGACGCCGGCTTTGCACCCATTCTCGAGCTTTGCGGCCTGCCGATCATCGATTGCAGCTCCGTTAGCTACAAACCGCTGGCACCGCAAGACAACCGATCCCTGAACGAGATCATCACCAGCCTCATCGACGGCCTGCAGGGCCGCCTCGCCCAGACCTACTCCGAGGTTCGCGCGAAGTCCCCCGACGCCACGGTGTTCGTCCTCGGCTACCCGAACCTCTTCCCCGCGAGTGTCCGCTTCTGGGATCCGGCGTGCGCAGCGCTGATGGGGTTCTATTCGGGGCAGGAACGCAGCTTCTTCCGTGACCTCGCCAGCCAGCTCAACGGCGTCATCGCCGCTGCCGCCGCTCAAGCCGGTGTGCACTTCGTCCCGGTCGCCGATTACTTCGACGGCCACGAGGTGTGCGGCACGGACGACCAGGACTGGATCTTCGGACCGCGCTGGCCGGTCGCGGGGTCATTCCACCCGAATCCGGACGGGCAGTGGCACTACGCCGAGGCGCTCGATCAGTACATCGCGGGGTACGTCGGGCCGAAGAAGCCCAATGGCCTTCCCTACAACCCGAGCACGCTTCGCGCCTCTCGCCGGCGGGATGCGGAACCGCCCGTTGCGCTGCCGAGCCTGGCCGATCTCGCCGTCGAGCCCGAGGCGTCCGCCTCGTGCCTGAGCGGCGACGTCTACGTGCCGGGCCAGACGATTCGCCTGAGCGGCGACGGCTTCGCCCCGGACTCCACTGTTTCGCTCGGCCTCACCCCGAGCGCCGACGGCGCGCTCTGGGGGCTCGGCAACACCACCGCGGATGCCACCGGTCACATCGACGCGTTCGTGCCCATCCCCCCGGGCACGCCAGCCGGCGGCAACGCGGTGGTTCAGGCGCTCGGGTTGGACGAAATTGGTGCGCCACGGCTGCTGGTCGCGACCATCGCACTCAGTGGCTCGTTCGGATCCGACAGCGATGCCGACGGCCGACCCAACGTGTGCGACAACTGCCCCACCGCAGCCAACCTCGATCAGGCCGACTCCAACGGGGATGGCATCGGTGATGCCTGCGAGATCTTCCGCGACGGCTTCGACTCAGGCGACGCGGGCTACTGGTCGAGCACGATGCCGTAGTGCGGGGCCGCGTCAGTACCGCGGCGAGTTGCCGAAGAGCTGGCTCGCCGAGGCTCCGGCCCTCGGCGCCTCGTGCTGCTGGATCAGGATCAAGAGCGTGCCGTCGGGATGCGGCATTCCGCCGATGACGACCGTGCCCTTCGGCGACGACTCCGCCTCCATCTGAACCGCTCGATCGCTCAGGTCACCCCGCGCGGCGGGTACCAGGCGCACCATCATGCGCGTGCGCTTGCCGACGAACGCCGTGGGCTTCACCTCGACCGAACCCCCGTTCGCTGGCAGGACGATCGAGCCGATCTCGTTCACGCCCAGGGATTGCGTCACGTCTTGGAGCAGGGTGTAACGGCGGTAGGGGAACTGCGACGTGAGCTTGGTGCTGATCAGCCGCAGCGACGGATCCACCCACACCCCAGCGCTCGCGGCTTTCGCGTGCACCGAGGCATGCACCACGCGGGTGTGGATGAGACGGCGCTGCTCGGCTTCCTGCGCCGCGGCGGTGGTCGCTCCCAACAGCACGAGCGCCGCGATTGCCCAGCGCCGACGCGAAGCCATCCGCGCGACGCTCACGGTTGCGGCCCTTCGCTGCCGATCCACACCACCTGCCACTGAGGATCGCTGCTCGAGACCAGCCGAACCGGCGGCGCTTCGGGCGCTTGCCGTGCCAGCTCGACCCGTACCGGTTCCTCGGCGGCGTCGCCCGCCGCTTCCACATCGCCCTGTCCGATCCACGGCTGCAGCTGCGCGAAGAACTGCCCGCCAAACTTGGCGCGATCGAGCCACAACGCGCCGGAAACCAGCACGAAACCGGCGACGGCCGCCGCCAGCGCGTAACGCCACGCGGCCACCGACGATCGATGTGCGCTGGGCGCGGACGCGGCAGGTAACGCGTCGAGGCGCGCCGCGATGCGACGGCTCAGCTCCTCCGCGGGAATGGGCAGCTCGACTTCGGCGAAAGCGCTCGCGACCAGCGAGCCCACGTGCTCGATCTCGGCCAGCCGCTCGCGGCAGGTCTCGCAAGCCTCGAGGTGCGCTTCGGCATCCTGGCGCGCGCGGCCAACGAGGTCGCCGTCCCGAAATCGTTCGATCCAGATGTCCAGGTCAACGCACGGCACGCTCACGCGCCACTCCACCCTCGGCCACCTACGCCGGCCCCCCCACTGCTCGCCAGCTCGGCCCCGACCAACCGTTGGACGCTCGCGGAGGCGAGAAAATTCGAGTGCTGCACGCGGGCTCCCCGGACTCAACGATCGCGCAGCAACTTTTGCAGCTTGTGTCGCGCGTAGTGCAGCCGGCTCATCACCGTTCCCTTGGAGCACTTCAGTACGTCGGCGATTTCCTTGTAAGAAAGACCCTCGACCTCGCGCAGCAAAATGGCAGCGCGCTGCTCCTCCGGCAACGTCTCGATGGCCTTCAAAACGGCGTCTCGAAGCTCGCTGCGGCGCACCGTGCTGTCGGGGCTGGGGAGCCGGTGCAACAAGGAGTCGCCGCCCGTTGACCCCGCACCGAGCTCGGCGCCTTCCTCGTAACTGACCGACTTGTCGCGCTGCTCGCGGCGGATGAAGTCGATCGCCGAGTTGAAGGTGATCCGGTAGAGCCACGTGTAGAAGTTCGAGCGGCCCACGAAGCTCGAGAGCGACTGATACGCCTTGATGAATGCTTCCTGGGTGACGTCGAGGGCGTTCTCGGGATCCGAAACCATCCCGAACGCCACGGCGTAGATGCGCTTCTGGTAGCGCTCCACGAGCACGTCGAAGGCCGCCCGCTCGCCTCCCTGGGCGAGGCGGATGAGCTCGGCCTCGGTTTCGTCGCGGTAGTCCTGCGCCATGAGCGTGGGGCGTCGCGTGCTCAGCGCCCGTTCAGAAGCCGCGCCGCCTCGCGGGCGTGGTAAGTCAGGATCAGATCGGCGCCGGCGCGCTTGATGGCGGTGAGGTTCTCCATCATCACCCGATCGCCGTCCACCCAGCCTTGCTGGGCGGCAGCCTTCACCAGCGAGTACTCGCCGCTCACGTTGTAGGCGGCCACCGGCACGTTCACGCGCTCGCGCACGGCGCGAATCACGTCCAGGTATGCGAGCGCGGGCTTGACCATGACCATGTCGGCGCCTTCGGCGAGGTCGAGCTCGACCTCCCGCAGCGCCTCGCGCGCATTGGCGGGGTCCATCTGGTAACTGCGGCGATCGCCGAACGCGGGGGTGCTGTCGGCGGCGTCGCGAAACGGACCGTAGTAACCGGAGGCGTACTTGGCGGCATAGGAGAGGATGGGCACATCCGTGAAACCCTCGCGATCGAGCGCAGCACGGATCGCTCCCACGCGTCCGTCCATCATGTCGGAAGGCGCCACCACGTCGGCGCCGGCGCGCGCGTGGCACAGCGCTTCGCGGGCCAGCAGCTCGAGCGTGGGATCGTTGTCGACTCGCTGGCCGTCGAGCACGCCGCAATGGCCGTGACTCGTGTACTCGCAGAGGCAGACGTCGGTCACGACGACCAGCTCCGGTAACGCAGCCTTCAGCGCGCGCACCGCCTGCGCCACGATCCCTCGATCGTCGTAAGCCGCCGACCCGCGCGCGTCCTTGTGATCGGGAATGCCGAACAGGATCACCGCGGGCACGCCCTCGGCGCACGCGGCGCGCGCCTCCTCGACCAAGGTATCGACGGAGAATCGGAACACACCGGGCATGGACGCGACCGGATCCTTGAGCGCCTCGCCGTGCTGCACGAAGAGCGGATAGATGAAGTCGGCGGGATCGAGCTGGGTCTCGCGCACCATCTCGCGCAGCGCCGCCGTGCGGCGCAGCCGCCGTGGACGATGGATCGGGAATGCCATGGTGCGCCTCCGACGTTCACACGGCGCCGCTGGGCAAGCGCGCCGAACGATCGTGAATCGTCCGGAGAGTCAACACGATCCGGCGCGATTCGACCACCTCGACACACGGCATGCGCGAAGGAGCCTCCACGCCCGCGCCGCTTGACGCCCCCCGGGCGCGCGGGCAGGTTGCCGCGCTCGATCTCGCATTTCTGCCGTCGCGAGCGAGACGCTCCATCCCATGACGACGCTCCTCGAGCGCCCCAGCTATGCGTGCCTCAACGGTGCGCCGACCGTGCGCTTCGTGAGCGGCTGCACGGCACGTTGCGCCGCGTGCTACCGACGCGGCCACGCCGCGGTGGATCCGCCCAGCCAGGCCGAGCCGATGGAGAACGTCATCGAACGCGTGACTTGGTCGCTCGACCAACAGCCACGCTCGGCGCCCCGCATCACCCACGTGATGATCGACCCCGACGCCGATGCGTTTCCTGCCGATACCCGCACCCAGGACGTCGCCTACCGGTTGTTTCGCACGCTGCTCGAGCGCAAGATCGGGCTCAGCTTCTTCACCCGCGGCACGCTCACGCGCCGCTTCGTCGATCTCTTCGCCACCAATCGTGGACGCGTGCGCGGCCACGTGGGGCTCATGACGCTCGATTCCGCGCTCGCCGCGCTCTTCGAAGGTGGAGCCGCCTCTCCCTCGGATCGGCTCGACACGATCGCGGCGCTGACCGAGCTCGAAGCGCTGGCCGACGTGCGCATCGACCCCATCATCCCCGGCCTCACCGATACCGAAGGCGCCATCGCGGGGCTCCTCGACACCTTGCACGAGCTTCGCGTCTCGCGGGTGATCGTGAGCTACGTCCACCTGCGCCCGGCCATCTACGAGTTGCTCGCGCGTGTCCTGACCGGCGACGCCAAGCGGCTGATCGACGAGACCTACCGCAACCAGCCGTGGGTGCCCTCCGGCACCTCGACCGAGGTGAAGCTCTTGCCGCGCGCCTATCGCGACGAGGGGCATCTTCGCTTTCGAAAGGCGGCAGAGCGCCACGGCATCCAGGTGGTGGTGTGCCAGTGCAAGAACCCGGACCTCTCGGGGGAATCGTGCGGCGCCGTCGAAGCCAAGCTCACCACCGTCGAAGCACGCCGCGCGGCGCTGCCGGCTGCGCGCCCCGCGCTCTTCCCCTGCTGACGGCGCGAGGAAC
>CAYVDO010000016.1:1769-11948 GCA_964450125.1 uncultured bacterium | reverse complement strand
CGCGGCCTGCGCGACGGGGCCGACATCCTGCGGCGCTCTCGCTCTCCGCTCGAAGCTGCGAAGGCATTGGTACCAGCGTCGCTCCTGGCGCGTCGCATTCTGAACGACGGCGCGGGGAACGTGGCGCCGGCCCCTGCCAGCGAGATCGCCGCGGCGTTGCGCTCGATCACGCGATGCCTCGAAGCCGAAGCACTCGCCAACGACGGGCGCGGCGTGGGTTACGCGTCCCTCGCGGCCTCGCCCACCTACGCGGCGCTGGTCGACACGAGCCGCTCGCTCAGGGCCCTCCACCTGCCCGAGCTGGCTCGGGACCCATCGGCGCAAGCGTTCTGGATCAACCTCTACAACGTGCTGGTGATCCATGGAGTCGTGGCGCTCGGGATCCGGCGCTCGGTGATGGAGGTGCCGTCGTTCTTCGGTACGGTCGCGTACCGGGTCGGCGATCTGCTCTTCACTCCCGACGAGATCGAGAACGGCATCTTGCGGGCCAATGCGCGCCATCCGGCGACCGGGCTGCGGCCGTTCGCAAGCGGCGATCCACGCCTCGATTTCGCCATGCCGGCCGCCGACCCGCGCATCCATGCGGCGCTGGTGTGCGCAGCGAAAGCGTGCCCCCCGATCGCGTTCTACGATGGCGACCGCATCGACGAGCAGCTCGCGCTGGCGGCGCGCACCTTCGTCACCCACGACACCGAGGTCGACGAGCGCGCCCGAGCGGTGCGCCTGTCGATCCTCTACCGTTACTACGCCGACGACTTCGGCGGTGAGCCGGGCGTACGCCGCTTCCTGCTGGCACACGCCGAAGGCACGCTGCATAGCGCGCTCGAACGTGCCCTCCACCACCGCTTCACGCTCGCCCACCGCCGCTACGACTGGACCCTCAACGCGATCGCGTGAGCGCACTCGGCGCGATGAGCGCGGTCGTCGCACCCGCGAGCCGCGCCACCAAGCGCCACGCGCACGCCGTCGCCGCTCGGCGACGTCACCGCCGTGCACCCCTCTTCTGCGACCTCCTTCTCGCAGCGCACTCGGCCGGTAACGCGGCGCGGAGCCTGGTTCGCGACTTCGCACGCACACGTGTGATGACGGTCACCCGGTCGCACGTCGTCGATGTCGAAGGGGAGCCGCGAGCAGTCGTCGCCGATGCCCAACACGCACCAGTTTCCATCTCTCTCGCTTCTGGCACGAGTTTTGAGGGGGAATCGGTAGTGCCAGGCCGCGATTTGGCGGCTCGATCGTCCCGTCGTGGTCGGCAGGAGGGCGACGATGCGACGAACCGGAGCGCGCGCGATCACGCTCGTCGCCTGGGAACCGTTCGGGAACGAGTTCCTGGTGGTCTACGACAACACCTTCGACGTCCTGGGAAAGCTCGTGACCACCACCGGCTCGATGGGCTCCGAGATCGCCGTCGCCGGCTGGCCGGCAGCGGAGACCAAGCCCGCCGTGGCGAGCTGCGAGAACTGGCAGTTCCTGGTGGTGTGGGAAAGCTACAACGACACGGTCGATCCCCCGAACGAGGATGTCTACGGGCGCTTCCTTCAGGGTGACGGATCCTTCTGGCAGGATCCGAAGTCGTTTGGGAGCCTCCTCGGACGAGACATCCGCCCGGACGTCGCTTGTATGAGCGGTCGCGTCGACTACCTCGTGGCCTGGGAAGCGCTCGCACCACCCAAAGAGCTGATCGGCCGGCGGCTGCGCGTCGACGGAACCCTCGGAAACAGCGTGTGGGTGAGCCGCGCTTCCGATCCGTTTGCGGACTACGTCCTCGCGATCGCCGGCGGAGAGGTCGGCTGGCTGATCGGGTGGATGCGGGAGGTCGCCGGCACGCCGCCGGGCGACGTCTACGCGCGTGTGGCTTGGGAGCTCTTCGCCGACGGCTTCGAGTGGGGAAACACGGGCAACTGGATCGCACACGTGCCGTGAGCTTGGAGAGCCCGATCGCGCACCGACCGCCGCCCGTCCGCGGCCGGGAGAAACCTGCCCACCGAAGAACCGCTGGCGCTCCACGGACTCGGCGGGTTGCTCAAGGCGCGTGTGACGACCACCGGTCGAGGGTGCCGTCGTCGAAGTCGCCGGCGAAGATGCCGTCATCGAGGAAGCAATAGAGCGCGTTGTTGCCCGCGCACGAATCGAGCCCGAAGTCGGTCCAGGCGCCGCTCGCCCAGGTGGTGTTGCCGATCCCGCCCGACCCCGCGGCGGTCGAGAGCCAGCCGCTGCAATCCAGCCCGGCGTTCGCCCCTCCGAACGCGTTGGTCGCGGTCCACGCGCGCGTTCCGCGGAACGTCCCGTTCTCGTCGAGGTCGATGGACGTCCCCACCTTCCCGTCGACGAGATCGTCCTTGCTGGCGGCGATCGGATAGCCGTCGAGGCGCACCCACGGACCGTCCGAAACCAGTCGCGCGCTGGCGCTGGTGGTACCGTCCGAGAGCCACGCTCCGAACCAGTCGGCGTGGGGGAGCCCTGCGGCCGCCGCCCGCACGCGGCAGATCGCATCGCCCGCGGCGAGCCCGGTCGCGCCACCCGCGTCCGGCCACGACGACAAATCGGCGGTGCCGGCTGTGGAGGTGACGAACACCGGCAAGCCGGGCTCGCTCACGGGCGGCAGCGCGGCGCCGAGGCCCACCTCGACGCACAGCAGCCGATTGAGCGAGTTGCACTGGGCCACGCCGGCGGACGTCCAGGTGCCGGTGGTGCCATACGCGGTACCCACGGCCACCGTCTGCATCGAACTGGCGCTGGTGAAGTTGGCGCAGCCCGGCGGAGCACCCGCTCCCGAGCCCCCAGTTGCCGTGAACACGTACGGTGACGCGGTGGGGATCGGCGCGCCGCTCTCGTCCAGCGATGGCGGTGCATAGACCCGGAAGAAACCGCCCGACGTCACGGCCTCGCTGAACGGCAGCCCGTCGGTGCGCACCCACGGCCCCGCTGCGATGGGCAGCGTCGCCTGCCCGCAGTTCGCCGCCTTCGTGCCGGTGAGGCCGTGGATCCGGCAGTAGGCGTCCGAGGTCGAATCCGAGAGCCAAGCCACGAACCCCGTGGGGTTCGAGAGCCCTGCGCTGGTGGCGAGCGCCTCGCAGATCGCGTCCCCTGCCGCGAGCCCCGTCGCGCCGCCCGCTTCCGGCCACGAGGAGAGGTTGGCGTTCCCCTTGACCGAGGTCGTGAACACGTAGCGCGCGGGCGGCGGGATGGCGCGCGACGGCCGCCCGATCCCGGAGACCGCGAGCAACCCCACAGCCAACCACCCAACACGGTGCCCCGTCGCACTGCCTGAATCCATGGCGAACACCCGCTCGCCGGGTACGCACGATCCATGCGACCGCACGCCGCCGGTCGATTCCCGCGCCCTTCTACCACGGCCTCCGCCCCCGCCCTGCGTGCGGGGAATCCGCGCGGGGGTGGGTGTGGTGCCACAATGTGGGTGGTGAAGGTGGGCATGGGCGGCATCGTGCATCTGGTGGGCGCTGGGCCCGGCGATCCGGGGCTGGTGACGGTGAAGGGGCTCGAGCTCCTGCGACGTGCCGACGTCGTGGTCTACGACCACCTCGCGAGCGCCTTTCTGCTCCACGAGATTCCCGCCCACGCCGAGCGGATCTACGTCGGCAAGAGGCCGGGCGAGGGACGCACCGATCAAGCGGCGATCCAAGCGCTGCTCGTCGATCGCGCCCGCGCCGGCAAGCGCGTGGTGCGTCTCAAGGGCGGCGACCCGTTCCTCTTCGGTCGCGGCGGCGAGGAGGCGGAAGCGCTGGCAGCGGCTGGCGTGACGTTCGAAGTCGTACCGGGCATCACCAGCGCGCTCGCGGTGCCCGCGTACGCCGGCATTCCCGCGACCCATCGCGGTGTCGCGACGTCACTCTTGGTGGCGCTGGGCCGCGACGAAGCCGATGCCGACGATGGCGACGATGCGCTCGAGGCTGCGGCCCTTCCCGCGTCCCGCGCCAGTGGCCGCGAGACCGTGGTGCTTCTGATGGGACGCTCCAACCTGGGCCGCAACGTCGACGCGCTTCTCGCTCGCGGCTTCGCCGCCGACACCCCCACGGCGCTCATCCGTTGGGGAACCACACCGGAGCAGGAGACGCTCGTGGCACCGCTCTCGCAGATCGTCGCCGAGGCCGATGCACACGGCATGACTCCCCCGGTGGTGCTCGTCGTCGGCGACGTGGTGCGGCTGCGCGACAAGCTCAAGTGGTGGGATACCCGTCCGCTCTTCGGCCAGCGCGTGTTGGTCACGCGCGCCCGCGAGCAAGCCGCGGACCTGGTACAGGCGCTGGAAGCCGAGGGCGCCACTCCCGTGACGTTTCCGACCATCGAGCTGGCGCCGCCGGAATCGTACGAGGCGCTGGATCGAGCGATCGACGAGGTCTCCGCTTACGACTGGGCGGTCTTCACCAGCGCCAACGCGGTGCGCTGTTTCTTCGAGCGCCTGGAAGGGCGCGGCAGAGACTTGCGCGAGCTCAAGGGGGTGCGCGTCGCCGCCATCGGCTCCTCGACGGCGCAAGCGATTCGCGAGCTCAAGATCCGCGTCGATCTGGTTCCCGACGAGTACCGCGCCGAGGGGCTCTTGGAGGCATTTCGCGAGGCACACGGCTCCGTCGTGGGCCTACGGGTGCTGATCCCGCGCGCCGCCATCGCCCGCGATCTGTTGCCACGCGAGCTGGAACGTGCGGGCGCGCATGTCACCATCGCCGAGGCCTACCGGACCGTGCGCCCGCAAGTACCGGTCGAGGCGCTACTCGCCGACTTCCACGCCGGCCGCATCCAGTATCTGACGTTCACCAGCTCCTCCACCGTGCGCAATCTCGTCGAGGCCTTGGGTGGCGGTGCCATCGATCTAGGCCACGCGCGTGTGGCGTGCATCGGACCGGTGACCGCCGACACCGCACGCCAGCTCGGTCTGCCGGTGCACGTCGTGGCCACCGAGTCCACCATCGCCGGATTGGTGCGTGCGTTGGTGGCCGACGTCCGCGCCCAGCGCGGCGATCCCACGTCGGGCCGAGCCCCGTGACCCAAGCTCGAATCGAGAGGAAGCTCGATGCAGATCAAACGGACCCCCGACGAACGATTCGAGAAGCTGCCCGGCTACGCGTTCGCGCCGCACTACGTCGATGTCGCGGGGCTCAGGATCCACTACGTGGACGAAGGCCCGCGCGACGCGGCCCCGGTGCTCTTGATGCACGGCGAGCCGTCGTGGTCGTACCTCTATCGCAAGATGATCCCCGGGCTGGTGGCCGCCGGCCACCGCTGCGTAGCGCCCGACCTCGTGGGGTTCGGCCGCTCCGACAAACCCGCCGAGCGGCGCGACTACACCTACCAGCGCCACGTCGACTGGATGCGAGGTTTCCTCGAAGCCACCGTTCTTCGGCACGTGACTCTCTTCTGTCAGGACTGGGGCGGGCTCATCGGGCTGCGGCTGGTCGCCGAGCACGTCGATCGCTTCGACCGCGTGGTGGCCGCGAACACGTTCTTGCCCACGGGCGATCGCCCCGGCGGCAAGGCGTTCGAGCAATGGCAGCGCTTCTCACAGGAGGCGCCGGAATTCATGGTGGGCCCCATCGTCCAGGGCGGCTGCGCCACCTCGCTCTCCGACGAAGTCATCGCCGCCTACGACGCTCCATTCCCCGACGACACCTACAAGGCCGCCGCGCGCGTGTTTCCCATGCTCGTCCCCACCACTCCCAACGACCCTGCGAGCGAGCCCAACCGCGCGGCGTGGGAGGTGCTGAAGCGCTTCGAGAAGCCGTTCCTGTGCGCGTTCAGCGATCTCGACCCGATCACCAAAGGAGCCGACAAGGTCTTGATCGAGTCCATCCCGGGCGCACGGGGCCAACCTCACACCACGATCGAAAACGGCGGGCATTTTCTCCAAGAAGACCAAGGCGAGGCCGTGGCGGACGTGGTCGCGCGCTTCATCGCCGCGACGCGCTGACCGGACGCCACCGAACGGTGCTCGCGTTGACACGTTTCTCGGGCGGGGCTTAGAGTCGCCAGACCGTTGCCCCGCCCGCCTTCGCGACGTCGATACGAGCCCGTTCGCAGCACGGCATGTCGATCCCGGTGTCCCTCTCCGAGGACGCGGTGGTGCGTCCTGCGCTGCCGGCAAACCTGGCCGAAGCCCACGCCCACGCCACTTCCCACGATCTCGTGCTCGCGTGGCGCGCGCTGCGTGCACGCCAGTGGCTTCATTTCCTGATCGTCCCCGCGCTGCCGCTCCACGCGATCCTGGCGACCACACCCGGCGAGGCCGTCGAGCGCTTGCTTCCCGCCGCGCTCGTGGCGGGGCTCGCGCTGGCCTTCGCCTACGGCATCAACGCCATCGCCGATCGCCGCGGGGACCGCCCGGGTGCGAAGAATCCGCTCGTCGGACGCGAGCACGTGCCTAGCGCGGTGTGGACGGCGGTGACGGCGTGCGGTGTCGCCTCGATCGCGCTGGCGCTTGCCAGCCCGGCGACGCTTCGCGCGTCCCCCGTGCTGATCTCGCTCGTCGCCAGCGCAATCTACAGCGTCGGCCCGCGGATCAAGCGCGTGCCGGTGGTCGGGACGCTCGCCAATCTCTTCATCTTCACGCCCCTCGCCCTGCTCGTGCGTCTCGACGGCCACGCGTCACCGCATCTCGCGCTGCTGCTCGCGACCTTCGTGGTGCTACTCACTCAGAACCAGCTCGTCCACGAAGCTGGCGATCTCGCCGAGGACCGGGGCGCCGGCACCACCAGCTCGACGGTCACCTTCGGAACGCGGGCGTCCACGCGCGCCGCATGCGTGCTCGGCATCGCCGCCGCAGGGTCGTTCGTCGCGCGCTGGGGACTCGGGCTCGTGCCGCTCGTCGCGAGCGCCGCAGCACTCGCCGGTGGCGTGCTGATCGGTGGCGCTTCCGCTGAGGACGCCGCACGCGTTCGCCACGTGCACCGTCGGCTGGCCCTTGCCGCCGGCGCCACGCTCTACGGGCTCGCAACACTTGCCGCGGCGAACGCCCCGCCATGAGCGGTCCCCGCCTTCCCGCCGTCGGTTCGCTGGTGCGCCTCGGCTTCGCGATGGCCACGCGACGCCGGCTGCCGTTCTCGATGGTGTTCATCCTCACCAATCGCTGCAACTTCGACTGCGAATACTGCAACATCCCCGCGCAGGCGAGCGACGAGATGAGCGAGGCCGAGTTCCGTCGCGCCCTCGACGAGCTCCGGGCGCTCGGCATGTCACGCGCGGCGTTCAGCGGCGGCGAGGTGACGATCCGCCGCGACCACGCGGCGCTGGTGGGCTACGCCAAGTCGCTCGGGCTCTTCACCTCGATGAACACCAACTCGTGGCTGAGCGCGGCCCAGATCGATGCGCTCCTGCCCAACCTCGACATGGTGGTCACCTCCCTCGACGGGCCCGAGGACGTCCACGATCGAGTGCGCCAGCGCAAGGGATCGTACAAGCGGGTGATGGCATCGCTGGAGCGCTTCCTCGGTTCGGGTGTGGCGGTGGCCACCATCACCACGCTCGGCCCCTGGAACCTGCCGTGGATCGATTGGGTGCTGGAACAAGCCGAGCGCATGGGCTTCTACGCGTATTTCCAGCCCGCCCACGAGGATTGCTTCCACCTCGAAGCGGGCATCCATTCGGTGTTCGACGGCGCCACCCTCGACACCGTCGCGGCCCGCCTCCAGGCGGCGCGAGCCAGCGGCCGGCCCATCGGCTCCTCGCCGGGCTACTTCGAGCGTCTCGCCCGCGCACCGAAGTTCTCCGATTGCGCCACCTGCAAAGCAGGCATCTACTTCGGCACCGTGCTCCCCGACGGGCGCGTGGTGCCGTGCCACCTCACTTCCGACGGCCCGTACCTCAACGGTCGCGAGGTGGGCTTCGCCCGGGCGTTCCTGGAAGCGCCCCATCCCACCACTGGCTCCGGCTGCAGCGTCACGCCGCTGGTCGAGAACGACCTGATCTTCAGCCTCGAACCACGCGCCATCTTGGCCGCCGCGCGGCAGATCCGCACCGCACGCCGCGCGCGTGGGGCCGTCGCGCCGCTCGGCCAGCCCCACGCCGCTGGGTGAACGCCGGGCTCGCCCGGCGTCTTCGCGTGCGCGACCTCGGCATGCCGCTCGCCGCGGCCGACGGGGTCACACCCGAGCGCATCTGCGCGACCGCTCCTCCGCCTACGACGTAGCCAACCGATGAACCGGTTCTTCTTCACCCACATGCTCATCACGGGCATGGTCTTCGTGCTCGCGATCCGCTACGTGCTGGGGAAGGCGGCGCGTTTCACGGCGCTCAGGCGAGTCCTCTACGGCACGGCGATGGCGCTCGCCGTGCCACCGCTGGTCTTTTACGGAAGCACCCTCGAAACGCTGCCGCTGTGGGCCAGCGGCTCGTGGCTCGTGATCGCCGCGATCGTCGCGACGGCGCTCTACCGGCGCGATCGACGTCCAGTGCGCGTGGCGCTCGGCGTGGGTGCCTACACCGTGCTCCACGCCTGGTTCACGACCTGGCTCTTCTGGACCCTTTCTCCCGGCTGCTCCGAAGTGCTCGCCCAGCCCGGTGCGCTGCGTCTGGATTCGGACGCGGATTCGTCGCCTACGCTCCTCAAGAACCGCGGCGAATACGCGATCGAGATCGATCCCGAAGAGCGCTACGCCTATGCGAGCTACGCGCACCGCGGCTTCCGCTCGGGGATCACGCGCCTGCGCCTCGACGCTACCAGCCCCCCCGCGCACCTCGAAGTGGGCTCGCGCGGAATCCTCAAGATTCGTTTCGATCCCAGCACGCGACGGATCCTCGCCACCGATCACGTCGAGGGCAGGCTCTACGTCCTCGGCGAAGAGCCGTTTCGCGTCCTCGACACCCTCGATCTCGACGCACGTGAGCCCATGGACCTGACCGTGGATGTGCAAGCGGGCCGCTTGCTCGTCATCGACCGGTCCGAGTCCCCGCACGCGGCGGATCCCGCCGATCGCTTCGCGGGCCTCTTGGTCCTCGACCTCGCGGCGCCAGAGCATCGCCTCGGACGGATCTCCCTCGACGGGCTGCCCGGAGCGAACGAGATCATCCCCGTGCCCGGTGAGAACCGGCTCTTCGTCACCAGCGAGGGCTTCATCACGCTCTTCACCCACGACCTCACGACCCACACCAGCCGCCTGGTTCACACGCTCATTCCCGGGATCGGCGGTGGCGCAGTGGACACCGCGCGGCGCGAGCTCTACCTCACCCACACCACCGGCCTGATCCAGGTGCGCAACCTGGACACGCTCGCGTACGAGCGCACACTGTTCGTTCGCGGCGCCCGCGCGGTGGCGTTGGACACGAGACGCGGCGCGCTCTACGTCAGCGACTTCATGAACGGACGCGTGGTTCGCATCGACCCCGACAGCGGCGAGTCACTGGGGGTCGCCCGATCCGGCGTGCGCGTGCGCCAGATGAAGGTTCTCCGCGACGGCCGGCTGGTCACGGCAGGCGGGTGTGGCATCGTCGTCCTCGAGCCACCAGGTTCCACGGCGACCCGCGAGCCGAGCAGTGTCGGAGCGAATCGCGCCGTGCCCGGCAACGCCGACGTCGAGCGATCGTGAACCAGTACTTCTTCACCCACATGCTGCTCGCGGGCCTGGCGTTGCTCGGCTCGGTGTGGTTGGTGTGGATGATCGGCCGCTACGCCGCGCCGCTGCGTCGCCTGTTGCGGCTCACTGCGTTCGTGATCGCGACACCACCGGTGGTCTTCTACACCAGCACGCTCGCGATGTTACCGCTCTGGGCGAGCGGCCCGTGGGCTGTGATCGTGGCGTCGGCTTTCCGGGTGCTCGACCGCCGCCAGGTGAGCCGCACGGTGATCGCCGTGGTGCTGGGTGCCTACTCGGTCTTCCACACCTGGCTCTTCACGTGCGTGTTCTTCGCCACCTCGCCCGGATGCGAGGCGGTGTGGCGTCAGCCGGGCGCGCTGCGCCTCGACAGCCAACCGGACACGACGATGATGGCGGTGCTGCAGAACCGTGGCGAATACGCGCTCGACGTCGACCCCGAGGAGCGCTTCGCCTACGCGAGCTACGCCCATGGCGGGCAGCTCAGCGGTGTCGTGCGCGTCGCTCTCGACGGCTCGGGTCGAACCGAGCGCATCGACCTCGGGGCCCGCGGCATCCTGCACGTGCGCTTCGAACCTGGAACGCGCCGCATCTACGCGGTCGACCACACGAGCGCCGAGCTCTACGTGCTCGAGGCCGA
>CAYVDO010000016.1:0-1759 GCA_964450125.1 uncultured bacterium | reverse complement strand
GTTCCGTCTGCTCCGTACCCTGAAGCTGAAGGCACAGGCACCGATGGACTTCACGTTCGATCCCGCGGCGGGCGAGCTGCTGGTGATCGATCGCGCCGAGGTCGACGAGGCGCCGAACCCAGCCGATCGCTTCGGGGGTCTGGTGGCGTACGACCTCGCGGAGCCCACCGAGCCCGTCGGCCGTTACGCCCTCGACAATCATCCGGGCGCCAACGAGATCGTCGCAGTTCCCGGCGAGCGCCGCGCCTTCGTCACCAGCGAAGGATTCATCACCCTCGCCACGTACGACTATGCGAGTCATGCCAGCCGACTGCTCTTCACCGGCATTCCGGGTATCGGCGGTGGCGCGGTAGACTCCGAGCGCCGCGAGCTCTACCTCACGCACACCATCGGCCTGGTGCAAGTACGCGACCTGGATCGCCTCGACTACCTGCGTACGCATCTCGTGCGCGGTGCACGGGCCATCGCGGTCGATCCGGCGCGGAAAGCGCTCTACGTCGCCGACTTCTTCAACGGCCGCGTAGTGCGCATCGACCCGGCGAACGGCAAGCGGCTCGGAGTCGTGCGTTCGGGCGTGCGCATGCGACAGATGCGTGTGCTTCGCGACGGGCGCCTCGTGACGGCGAGCGCGTGCGGCATCGGCATCCTGCCGCCTCCCTGAGCGCGCAAACCCATCCCGAGTCGTGATTCGCGCCGCCGAGCAAGTCAACGGTTGCAGCCCGCGCCACCGCGGTCGTCGCCATCGAGCGGATCGCCCCGGTTGCGGGTCGGAGCGCGTACCGATAGCGTGGCCATCCAGGGAGAGAAGTGCGACCGCTTCCGCGACCTGAGGTCTCCACGTGTGCGGCGGCGGAGGCCATGAGCCACGGCGCGGTGAGCGTGGTGATCCCGGCCTTCGATGCCGCTGCAACGCTGGCGCGTTGTGTCGAGAGCGTGCTTCGATCCTCCGATCCGCCGCTCGAGGTGATCGTCGCCGACGATGCATCGATGGACGCAACGCCATCCATCGTGCGCACGCTCGTCGAAGTCCACGGAGAACGAGTTCGTCAGGTTCGCCTCGCCGAGCGCCGCGGCGCCGCGGCAGCGCGAAACGCCGGCGCGCAAGCGGCGCGTGCGCCGCTCGTCTTCTTCGTCGACGCGGACACCGAGCTCGCGCACGACGCGCTCAGCCGGTTTCGCGCGACGATTCGCGAGGCGGATGCCGTCTGCGGCGTCTACGCGCCCGAGCCACTCGAGCCGGCGGGCGCCGCCGCCGTCTACAAGGCGCTCTTCGACCACTTCAACTTCTCCCGCGCGGGCGTGACGGCGTACGACGGCTTCTCGGCGTATTGCGCCGGCGTCCGGCGCGAGGCGTTCTTCGCCGCGGGCGGCTTCGACGAAGCGCTCGGGCCCGAGTGCGAGTTCGAGAACGAAGATTTCGGCTACCGGCTCGCGGTGGGCCGGCGCACGCTACTCGATCCGTCGATCCGAACGCGACACCACTTTCCGGGCTTCGCACGCGCGAGCCGCAACTACCTGGTACGCGTGAAGCTGTGGACCATGCTGTTCCTCGAGCGCCGCCGATTCGAGCGGGCAGGCGACGCGACCGCGAGCGGCTCGCTGCGTGCCCTCGCGGCGCCATGCGCCCTCGCGGCGTGGCTCGCCGCGCCCGTGTCGGCGGTCGCGACGGGGATCGCGCTGGCCTCGTCCGCGGCGTGGCTCGCGGGCGCCTGGCCGTTCCTTCGCTTCGTCGCCCGCCAGCGCCCGCCCTTCGTCGTCG
>CAYVDO010000015.1:24278-40376 GCA_964450125.1 uncultured bacterium | reverse complement strand
GGTGGCGGACGAACGCGAGTCTGGCTGGTGAGGTTCTGGGATACCTCGGCGATCGTCCCGCTTTGCGTCGACGAGCCCGCGAGCGCCAGCGTGCGCCGGATCGCCAAGTCCGACCCCGCGCTAGTGGTCTGGTGGGGTACGCGTACGGAATGCGTATCCGCGCTCAGCCGCCGGCGACGAGAGGGTGTGTTGCGCGCGAGCGACGAGCAGCGCGCGCGCCGTGTTCTCTCGGTGCTCGCGGCCGAGTGGTCGGCGGTGCTGCCGAGCGAGGTGGTGCGCCAGCGCAGCGAACGCTTGCTCGGAGTCCATGCGCTGCGTGCAGCGGATGCGTTCCAGCTCGGCGCGGCACTCGTCTGGTCGCGGGGCGAAACCCATCTTCACACACTCGTCAGCTTCGACGAACGCTTGCGCGAGGCGGCGCAGCGTGAGGGCTTCCTGGTCGCGCCGGAGTAGCCGACGCACCGCCGCGACGTCGGGTTGACACCTCTTCGTTTTTGACGGATCGTCAAATTCGATCTTGCCGTCGTTTCGCGGCTTCTCCCGCCCGCCCTTCTCCCTCGCCCGCTTCGAGCGCTACGCGTGGAATTCGACTGGTCAGCCGACGACGAGGAGCATCGCCGCGAGCTCCGCGAGTTCCTGCGCGAGACGCTGCCTCCCGACTGGGAAACGATCGCTCAGCACGGCCCCGGTAGCGACGCGCAAGCCGAGTTCTCGTACCGCTTCTGCGCGCGCATGGCCGAGCGCGGCTGGCTGACCCAGCACTGGCCGAGCGAGTACGGCGGCAAGGACGCGGACCCTTGGCGCCATGCGGTGATCGGCGAGGAGTGCTGGGCGATCGGCGAGCCGCGCGGTCCGCAGTACATGAACGTGAACTGGATCGGACCGACGATCATGCGCTTCGGCAGCGACGAGCAAAAGCGCCACCACTTGCCGCTCATCTCGGCGGGCAAGGTGCTCTGGTGTCAGGGTTTCTCGGAGCCCGATGCCGGTAGCGACTTGGCCGCCTTGCGCACTCGCGCCCGCCGCGACGGCGACGATTACGTCATCGACGGCAGCAAGATCTGGACGTCGTACGCCAATCACGCCCAGTACTGTTTCCTGTTGGTGCGCACCGACCCTGCGAGCAAGCGCACCCGCGGGCTCTCGGTGCTGCTCGTGCCCATGAGCACGCCCGGCATCGAGGTCCGCGACATCCCGTCGGTGGTCGGCGATCGCTACTTCCACGAGGTCTTCTTCACCGAGGCTCGCGTGCCGGCGGGCGTGCGGCTCGGCGAGGAGAACGCGGGCTGGGACGTGGTGAGCTATGCCCTCCAGTTCGAGCGCGTCGGCGCAGCGCGTTACGCGCGCGCGGCGCGGACGCTGGATCGATTGGTGGAGCTCTGCCGCGAGCGCGGGCTCACCAACGATCCGCTGGTGATCGATCGGCTCGCCGAGGCGCGGGCGATCTGCGAGGCGGCGCGGCTCCTCAACTACCGCGTCATCGACCAGCGCGCCCACGGCGCACCGCCGAGCGCCGATACGCAACTGGCGCGGGTCGCCGGCACCCGCGCCGATCGCCACGTGGGCGAGCTGGCGCTCGAGCTCCTCGGCCCCGAAGCGCTGGAATCGGGCACCTTCGCCGACGCCAACTTCCGCCTCGCCATGACCGCGGGCGTGGCGGTGGGCGCCACCGAAGTGCAGCTCAACCTGATCGCGAGCCGCGTCCTCGGCTTGCCCAACGAGTGAGCGGCGAGGCGCGCGCCATGGACTTCCAGCTCACCGAGGACCAGCGCGCGATCGTGTCGGCGGTCGAGGCGTTGCTCGCCAAGCACGCGGGCCCCAAACGCGCGGTGAAGCTGCGCGCAGCCGGGACGCACGACACGGTGTTGCTCGCAGCGCTGGTCGAGGGTGGCTTCGCCTCGATCGCTCGCCAAGAAGGCATGGGCCTTCTCGAAGCCGCGCTGGTGGCGGAGGCGGTGTCGCGCCACGCGGGAGTGGTGGCGTTCGGCGCACAAGCGATCGTGGCCGCCGGGCTCGGCGCCGAGGAAGTGGAAGGTCCGGTGGCGCTCGCCTTCGACTGGGACGTGGGCGATCCGGTGCGCTTCGCCGCGGGCGCGCGCACGCTGATCTTCGGCGACGACGACGGCGTGCGGCGGATCGCGCTCGAGCCCGGCGACACCGAGCCGGTGCGCTCGGACTTTGGCTATCCGATGGGCCGAATCGTCGGCGATCTCACCGATCGCGGCGAGGACCTCGGCGACGGCGCGAGCGCGCGCCTGAGCAGCCTGTGGCGGCTGGCGCTCGCCGTCGAGATCGTCGGTGCCATGGACGCGGCGCTCACCATCACCGTCGATTACTTGAAGGTGCGCAAGCAATTCGGTCGCACCATCGGCTCGTTCCAGGCGGTGCAGCACCGGCTGGCGGAGTGCAAGGTGCTGGTCGAAGGAAGCCGCTGGCTCGCATACGAAGCCGCGTACCACGATGCGCCTGCGGAAGCGACGGCGGTGGCGGCTGCGCACGCGTCGTTTGCCGCCACCCACCTCGCCCGCGAGACCCATCAGCTCTCGGGTGCCATCGGCTTCACCCGCGAATACGACCTGCACGCGTGGACTCTTCGGCTGCAGGCGCTGAGCCTCGAGCTGGGTGGCGTGTCCGGCCATCGCCGCGTTCTCTCCTCGTTGCGCTGGGGCTTGAACGCGTGAGGCAACGCACGGCGTCGACGCTTCCACCATGACCCTCGATCTCACCTGGAACGGCGAGCAGCAGGCGATCGCCGAGTCGGTGGCGAAGCTGGCCCGCGAGAAGGCCACGCCACAGGCCATCGACGCCTGCACCGGGCGGTTTCCGAGCGAGCTCTGGCATGCTCTCGCCGAGCTCGGGGTACTGGCGCTCGGCACCATCGAGGGCGGCGGCGGAGCGCTCGAGATCGTGGCGGCGTGCGAGCAGCTCGGTCGCGCGGCCTTTCCGGGACCCATCGCAGATACCTTCCTCGCGACGCAGCTCGTCGACGACGCGGAGCGTGAGCAGATCGGCTCGGGCAAGCTCGTCGCCGCTGTCGCCGTCAGCAGGCAATTCCCGTGGTGGGGTGTGGCGAAGGCCCACTTCGAGATCGACGGTTGCGACGTGCATCGCGTGGAGCCCGGCGCCGGCGTTCAGCCGTTCACCACCATCGCCGGCGAAGGCTGGTGCGATGCGGGTGCGCACCGGCTTCACACGTTCACCCACGCGGAGCGCGCCATCGCGCTCCATCGCGTGGGCTCCGCCGCATATCTCGCGGGCGCCGGACTCGGGCTCGTGGCAACCACCGCCGAGCACGCCGCCGTGCGCCACCAATTCGGAAAGCCCATCGGCAAGTTCCAGGCGGTCGCGCATCCCCTCGCCGATTCCTGGATGCAGCTCACGGCCGCGCAGACGCTGACGCGCAACGCCGCGTGCGATCTCGACGGTGGCGCTCTCGAGCGGGCTCTCGCACTGGCTTCTGCGGCGTGGCTCTCGGGCCGACGCGCGGCCCTCGAAGCAGCGAATACGTGTCATCAGGCGTTCGGTGCTCTCGGCATCACCGTCGAGGGACCGGTGTACCGCGTGTCGCGGCGAATTCGGCAGCTCGCGTCGACGGCACGGTGGCACGATCCTGCCCGCGATGCGGTGCTCGCCCACTTCGGTATCGTGCCGCACACCGCGCAGCCTCGTCCGGGAGAACGATCATGACGCACGTGTCGCGCTACCACGAGATCGACGTGTCGAAGCCCATGGCGGGCCTGCGCTACGAGAAGTCGAATGGCTTGGCACTCATCACCCTCGATCGCCGCGAGCGCGGAAATGCGCTGGCGCCGTCGATGCACGCGATGTTGCGCGCGGTGTGGAGCGATGTCCGCGACGATCCCGCTGTGCGTGTCGCCATCGTCACCGGCGCCGGCGAGAAGCACTTCTGCACCGGCTTCGACGTCGCCGCCCAGGAAGAGACGAGCGAGGTCTTCATCAACCAGCCGCTCTCGGAATCGGTCTTCTGGTCGCCGTTCCAGAACCGCGTGTGGAAGCCAGTGATCACTGCAGTGAATGGGCTCTGTGTGGGCGGCGGCCACCATTTCGTGGTGGACGCCGACATCATCCTCGCGTCGCGGAATGCGAGCTTCGTCGACACCCACGTGAACGTGGGCATGGTCGGCGCGATCGAGAACATCGGCCTCGCCAAGCGACTGCCGCTCGGAACGGCGCTGCGCATGACGCTCCAGGGCAAGCACTTCCGCCTCGGCGCCGAGCGCGCCCATCAGCTCGGCCTGGTGGACGAGCTGGTCGACGCTCCGTCCGATCTGCTGCCGCTGGCGGAGACGATGGCGCTGCAGATGGCCAGCAACTCGCCGCAAGCGATGGCGCTCTCCAAGCAAGCGATCTGGGGCGGCGTCGAGCAGGGCTACACGCAGGCGCTCGAGAAAGCGTGGGCGCTGCTGCGTCTGCATTGGATGCACCCCGACTTCAGCGAGGGCCCGGCGGCCTTCGGCGAGAAGCGCGTCGCCCGCTGGAATCCCGACCCCAACGCCGGGATTCCCGGCACCGACGAGAAGTCCTGAGCGGCACGCGCGGATCACGTCGTGGACTTCTCCTTCACTCCCGAGCAGGAGGCCTTCCGCGCCGAGGTGCGCGCGTTCCTCGCCGATTGGCGCGCCGTCGACGGCTTCATGTGCCAGGGGCGCGCCTGGCCGAAGGTGCGAGCGATGTTCCGCGCGATGGGCGAGCGCGGCTGGCTCTCGCTGGTCTGGCCGCGCGAGCACGGCGGGCTCGGCGGCGGACTCACCGAAGAGTTCATCCTGTGGGACGAGGTCGCGTACGCCCGCGCCGCGCGCAATCCGCTCGCCGCCGGGATCGTCGCGAAGACCCTCATCCGTCACGGCAGCGACGAACAGAAGCGCCGCTGGCTACCGCCCATCCGCAGCGGCGACGCTCACTTCTCCCTCGCCTACTCCGAGCCGGAAGCGGGCAGCGACCTGGCGGCGCTGCGGACGCGCGCCGAGAAGCGCGGTGACGTGTACCTGGTGAACGGCCAGAAGTGCTGGCAGTCGTACACCCAGGACATGGACTACCTGTGGCTCTTGGCGCGCACCGGCCCCCAGGAAAGCCGCGGCCGCGGGCTCTCGCTCTTCATCGTCGACAAGAACGCTCCTGGAGTCACAGTGCGGCCGCTACCCACGATGGACGGCGATCAGCTCCACGAGATCTTCCTCGAGAACGTCGAGATCGCCGAATCCGACCGCGTCGGCCCCGAGAACAGCGCCTGGGGAATCATGGGGGCCGCACTCGCCGACGAACGCCACATCCAGTTCCCACCGGGGCGGGTGCGGCGTGACTTCGAGGAGGTCGTGGAGTTCGTCCGCCGCGCCGGCGTCCTCGACGCGCCCGACGTGCGCGCACGGCTGGCCGATCTTGCGGTCGTGGTCCTCGAAGTCGAGATGCAAGCGCTGCGCGTCCTCGGCGCGATGGCCCGCGGCGAACCCGCGATGGCCGACGCCGCGGCCAACAAGGTCGCGCACACCCTCGCCTGCCAGCGCATCGCCCGCGCGGCGTTCGACCTCGGCGGCCCCGCCGCCCTCGCCGACGCGCGCATGCACCTGCTCTGGCAAGTGGCGATGTACGAGACCATCGGCGGCGGCACCACGGAGATCATGCGCGGCATCGTCGCGCGCCAATCCCTTGGACTCGACGCGGTGTGATCGCAGGCGGCCAAAAGCCCGCGCACAGTTCCTGCGCCCCAGCGTTCGCTCCGCGTGTGGCCGCCTGGGCGCGGCGCGATGGGATCCCGCAGCGAGAACGAGAGTGATCGCGCAGGTTCTTGCTTCGGTGCGACCCCGACGCCAATGCGGTGTTCTTGCTCGCGCTGGCACGGGCGCTCGAGCGATACAACGGCGTGAAGATCCACGCCGCGGTCACCGTGTCGAACCACTGGCACATGTTGGTCACCGACGAGCGAGCCGTGCTCTCCGACTTCATGCCGGACTGCCTCACCGCCGCCGCCAAGGGCATCAATCAGATCCGTGATCGCGAGGGCCGCGTCGCGTCCGCGCCCTGGAACTACCGGACGGATACGGCGGAACGTCGAGCGCTACTCCACAACGTTGCATGCGTACGCTGCGGCCCGCACGCGGTCGATCACTCCGTGGCAGTGATGCACCGTTCCAACGCAGCGCCGCAACCGGCAGCAACCGCAATTCCGCGCGATTCGTCCAGCGTGCACAGCCGAAGGCGGATTGCGACGAGCAAGCACAGGATTGTATCGGACTCTTCGGTCAATCCAGAAAACGAGAGAATCCAGTCACCCACGACGATTGCTCCTCCCAGCCGGTCGCTCTGCGGATCTCGGCTTTCGAAGCTCGAGCGGTGCCCTCGTAGACGCGTCGTTTCGAGCCGGGTCGCTTTCTCCTCGGAAAGGCGGAAGTATCGCTCAATCTTTTCGCACTTTATCCGCCCACACAAGATCTGACCGAGACGGACACCGCCGTGCCGGGCCGTCAATGCACCGCCTGATCGGCCGCGCTGATCGATCACCTCCAACAACCGGCGCAACGCGATCTCTGCCGCATCACTGAGTGCTCTTACCGGAACGGGCCACTCCACGGTGCGCTGCAATCCAGCGACGACGCCGCTCACGATGTGTGCGTCGCCAAGGTCGGACGCGGGCACCTTCTCACTTGACGACGCCATTCGGAGATCCTCCGTTCGTCGTGTGATCCTCTAGTCGGCCGCCAGATAAACGAACCGCCTGCTGCCTCCCCGGGGCGCGTGCAGGGTGCGCCAACCGCGCTGCCAGCGGCTTCTCGGTTTCAACTTGCTGGAGGTCTCCATGAATCTCTTTTTGATACGGTAAAAACTCGTAGGTCGTTCGAAGATCCTCGAGAAACGTCCCAAATCGACTGCTGAGGAGTGTCTCGGCGTGTCGATTTGGAAAGTGACTTTCAAGCTCTTTCAGCTGAGGTTGACTCGCCTTAGAAAAGAGGACGAAGCAAGTAATCCGAATCTCTAGCCCTTTAAGGCTGGTGGTTATGAATTCGATCGCCTGACGCATTGTGCGCAATGACCCGATGATATCGTCTACTAGCAGAATCTCGTACGGAGATTTGCGATCCTGTGTGCCAAGGTCCTGCCGGAGATGCTTAAGCAGCTCGACGCTCAAGAGCTCGCCGATCGGGTGCTTGAAGTAGTGTGGGTAGCGACTTCGATGTGCCCAAAGCGTGAGGAACGGAACACCGTTGCTGTATGCCTGACGCAACATCGAGTCAGCAAAAATTAGGCCGCCGTTCGAGATCCCAACGATCAGATCCGGCGTAAAGGTGCCGTTCTTGTGAAGATCACTCAGCTTGTTGACCGTCCGCTCGATTTGGCCCCAGTAGACATGCCATGGCATGACATTTCCCTTCGGGTCAGTGCTGAGGTCTTTCGCATCGGGCGGTACAGTCTTGAAGATCTCGCGCACAGGGCTATCACCGGGGTATTGGTTCTGATCGATCAGCTCAACCATCTCTCGTAGGGCGCCTTCCAAGTCGTGCCGACCGTCATCCGGGTCCCATCGGGACGTCGAGTAAAACACAGACCGCATGTGTCCGATGTTGAACGGAAGCCGCCCTCCCTTTTGCATCATGAGTATCGTCCCAGAATGCCGAAGTGTATATCGGATACCGAGCTCTAAGTAGACGTTCGGGTTTCGACCCGTCAGGTCCGCGATGACGACGTCCGCGCTAGCAAGATGCTTGATGATGTCGGCCGGGATGTTGCCCGGCACGTGTTTCTCCAACTCCCGCACGATTTCCACAGCCTTCCGGTCGCCGCCACCGAGAACCGCCACTACTGCGGGGACAATGACTTCCCGATAAATGTATTCAGATTCGGCCTGCCCACCGACGTACTCCTCACCGCTCCCAAACGGCATGATCACAAAGCAAAGTCGGCGACGACGCGCGAACGAGTCGGCCTGGCGACCGGGCGACGCGGATTCGGGTAGCATGCTCGACGTACCCCGAGTTCGTGCCGTACTCGGATTTGCATCGACCTCAGACTGACCAGTACCACTTCGAGCACTCCGCTGAAACTGTCCTTCGCCCTTCGGAATGCGTGGCGTCATACTGTCGCCCCCTCGAATCTACGCGAGATTCTCTCTTCTTTCGAATCGGTTGGCCGTCATCGACATGCCGGATGTCGTAGCACCTCTGACGGCTGCGCTCGACGAGGAGATGGCGGTCTCCACGACGCTGCAATATCGGTTCTTAGACACCCGAGTCGCTCTTCAGCCCGACGGAAATCGAGGATAGATCGCGTTTTATCGATTGGTCCATTTGAAATTCCGGGCGACGACACGCCTCCAGCTTCTGCTTCCGCACGCTAGCGCCATCGGTGTCCGCAACGCATGGAGCCGGCGGCTGCTGGCCCGCGCGATAGAAGATGCGGTGCGCCGGACGCTTACCGCGCGATAACCATGGAGGGGAGCCCGAGACGCGCCGATGATCAGGCCACCCGCCGCTGTACGGAGCGTCTCGAACGTCACCCTCATTGGATCCCGATCCTCAGGTCTCGAGCATCAGGTCTTGCGTTGCGTTTCCCGTCACACACCGCGAAGGCTCGAGGGCCACCGGACCTCCGATCACTCGCTCTTCACGGAACGGTGCGGCGGAAGATGTCCTGCACTTCATTCGTGTCGTCGGGAACGAGATTCGATGCAGTCGACTCGAACGCCACGAACGCTCCGTCGCCGGAGATGCGGGCCACGACACCGGTCCCATCCTGCTGGCCGCCCGACGTGCTCACGCTCACGACGACGGTCTTCGACTTTCCAGGCTCGTCGAAGACACCATTGCCATCGGAGTCCCGGTCGCGTCGATAGAAGTCCCCACCGACGGTCGTGTCGCCCGCGACGAGATTCGTTGCACCGCTCACGAACGAAACGAAACGCCCATCGCCCGAGATGTCGGCGTAGGTGGACCCGCTGTTCGCATCTCCCTCCGTCGCGCTGAGGTCGATTTGTCGGGTGCTCCCGCCGACTCGGTCGTAGGCATAGACGTGATAGACGCCATCGGCCTGCTGAACCGGATCGGTGGCCACGTTCGCTCTCTGGACGTAGGCCACGTAGCTGCCGTTTGCTGCGATTCGCGGGATGCCCGCGATGCAGTCCACGTCCGACGACTCGCACGAGAAGCTGATCTTGGCGGTCGCGACCCCGCCGGCGTCGTCGTACACGTGGTTGCCATCGGTGTCACGATCTCGAAGGTAGATGAGCCGGCGCCCGTTCACGCTCTCGGGCGCAAGATTCCCGGCGGGACTCATGAACACGGCGAAACGCCCATCCGCCGAGATCGTGATGTCCGAGGCGAAGACGTCGCCCTGGGTGCCGGCCGTGCTCACGTTCACGCGCACCGTGGAGATGCCGCCCGCTTCGTCGTACGTGCCGTTCCCGTCCGCGTCGCGATCATGAACGAAAACATCGTTGGAGGAATTCGTGTCTCCCGCGACGAGATTGGTGGCGACACTCTCGAAGGCGACTCGCCGACCATCGGCCGTGATGAAGGGGTAGCCGCAATCGCCGTTCGCCGGCTCGCCCGCGTCATCGACGCTCACCAGCACCGTCACGTCGAGCTGCCGATCGCGGACGTAGACTTGATCCACGCCGGCGGGAGTGCCGGGCACGAGGTTCGAAGCCCGACTCAGGAACGCGACGTATCGACCATCGCCGGAAATGCTCGGCTCGTACCCCCACATGTCGTCGTTCGCCTGCTCACCCGCGGAGCTGAGATTCACGCGCTCGGTCACCTTCGTCGTGAAGTCGTGAACGAAGACATCCTGGACCCCATTCGTGTCCGGCTGGATTTCGTCGAGATGGGTGTCGAAGCTGTGAAACGCCACCACGTTGCCGTCGTAGGAGATGGCCGGCGCCTGCGAGAGTTGGGTCGTGCGAGCACCCGAAGTTGCGACACTGGCGATCTCGGTGTTCGTCTGACACGCGCAGATTCCGTAGAGCAGGATCAGTACGACGGACATGCACCGCGAGCGTTCGTGGGAAGTCATCGATTCGGTCCTCCTTGACGGGTGAGAATGCGGTCGATGAACGGTTCAGCGCAGTGCGGATCGTCGATCGAGCACGCGCCTCGCGAGCGGTTCGAGCGAGCGCGGCCGGCGATCACCCCGCACCGGCGCCCACTCCCCACATCGCGTCGGTCGCGCTCGGATGCACCGAGCAAGCTACGGACCGGTCGTGATGGATTGTGGAAACGGATGAAATGCGAGCGATTCTCGACGCCGACTCAACGAGCCGTGTCGGGCACGTTCAAATCACGAACACTCACGTTCAGTTCTGGGACGCAACGCCGCCGCCCAGCGAAGAGATGAGTGTCACCGAAAGGAGGAAGACAGGAGCCCAGCGACGCGGTGAATGCCACCTATCCCCCGGGCGTCGTCCCACTCCAGGCCTCGGTGTCGCCCGACTCGAAGTCGTCGTCGAACGCTTCGCACGCATCGCCGATGCCGTCGTAGTCCGCATCGTCCTGCGTCGGGTTTGGAGCCCATGGGCAGTTGTCTCGGGGATTCAGCACCTCATCCCCGTCCAGGTCCCCCCGGAAGTAGACGTGCACGCGCCCCTCCACGTCATTCGGGCCGAGCCACTGCGACTCCCCGATGATCAAGTCACCGAGACCATCGCCATTCACGTCCCCGGCGCCCGCCGCCCCCAAACCAAAGTTCGCCTCCACCTGGCTCCCGTCGGCGATCCAGTCCGGGCTCACCGACAGGCCCGACGCCGAGCCCCGATAGACGTAGACGCGACCCTCCTCGGCGACTGCGAGCTTGTAGATCCACGCTCCGACGATCACGTCGCCGAACCCGTCCCCGTCGACGTCTCCGGCCGAGGCGACAGGCCAGCCGAAAAACGACCCGGACTGGTATTCGTCGGCGGTCCATGCCGGGCTCGCCGAGAGGCCCGTCGCCGAGCCCAGGTAGACATACACCCCGCCCGGCACGCTCGAGGTCCCTGGCACCCCCACGATCACGTCGTCGTACCCATCTCCATTCACGTCTCCCGCTGACGCGACCGATCTGCCGAAGAACCTGCGCACCACGTTGCTCTCGGCGGTCCATGCCGGGCTCGCTGCGAGGCCCGCTTGCGAGCCCAGGTACAAGAAGGCTCCACCCTCGTAGTGCTCCCCAGCCTCGTGCTGGGACGCCCCGACGATCACGTCGCCGTACCCGTCCCCGTTCACGTCTCCCGCCAACGCCACCGAGATGCCGAAGAGCGAATTGGCTCTGTCGGTGGCGGCGGTCCACGCCGGGCTAGGCGACAGGCCCGCAGCCGAACCCAGGTACACGCGGGCGCGGCCTTCGTGCTGCTCGGGGTTGCTGTACCGAAACTCTCCGACGATCACATCTCCGTAGCCGTCGCCGTTGACGTCGCCTGCGGAGGCCACCGACCAACCGAGTTTCGCCGTCTGGTCGCTCTCGGCGGTCCAATCCGGCGTTTCGGCGAGACCCGAGCTGGAGCCGAGATAGACGAACACCTTGCCCTCCGTCGAGAGGCTGCTCCCATAACCCGGGGCTCCGACGATCACGTCGGCGTAGCCGTCCCCGTTCACGTCACCCGCCGAAGCCACCGAGAAGCCGAATTCGCTGAAGGCCTCGTCGCCTTCGACCATCCACACCGGTGTCGCGGAAGGCCCCGAAGCCGAGCCCAAGTGCACGTAGACTCCCCCCTCGTTGTCCAAGTCGTTCGTGTAGCCCACCGCCGAAATGACGACGTCGTCGTATCCGTCGCCGTTCACGTCCCCCGCCGACGCCACCGAGTACCCGAAGCGCGCGCGCGTTCGGTCCGCCTCGACGATCCACGCTGGATTCGCGAGCACCAGCGGGCTCGCGCTCGGCCCGGCGGCACCGGTCGGTCCGCCGGCGCCGAGCAGCAAGGCCGGCACGAACCAGTATCTCGAGATCGGATGCGCTCTCATCGGCACCCCAAACGGTGGCGATACGTCACGACAAGGATGGCGGTGCGCTCGCCGCCGCCGCAACGGCTGGATGAGCGTGAGACGGGGAGCAAGAGAGTGAGCATCGCCTACTCCCCGCGCATGACACGCGCCAAGCCGGCAGCGGTCGTGGAGTCGCCACCGAGCGGAGCGTGCTCACCGAGGCGCCGGAGCTGAGCGGGCTCGACACCCCACCTGACGCGCAGCTCCCGGTGCGGTCGACGTTGGGCTCGGGGTCTTCAGCGTCAGCCGGGTCTCTCTCATCGCGAGGATCCCGGCCCAGCTCCGCAACGAAGCCTTGCCTGGCAGTGGCGAAATGATGAATGACACCCATCCACGGTCGTCAGGATGACCAAGGTAGCCAACACACCAGGCGGCAACCATTCCGAGACCGAGGGACCGGTGGGCCTCCATCGGTAATGCGGCGACCAGAGCCAGCGGTAGGGCGGGCGACCGCCGCGGGATCGTTCAGTCGCGTTCGAGGCGCTTGCCGAGTGAGACCGTGTCGTCGATGGCGAAGCCGAGGCGCTCGTAGAAGGTGATCGCGTCGCCTTTGTCGCCTCGCACTTGCAGGTTGATCTTCGGACAACCCAGATCGCGTAGTCGCGCTTCGGCTTCGTTCATCAGCCGGCGGCCGAGCCCAGCGCGGCGTCGGCCCGGATCGACGGCGAGGTAATTGATCCAGCCGCGATGCCCGTCGTAGCCCGCCATCACCGTCGCGATCACGTCGCCGTCCTGGGCTGCAACCAGGAAGAGTTCTGGCTGCACCGCGAGCTTGCGTGCGATGTCCTTCCGCGGATCGTTCCACGGCCGCGTGAGCCCACAGCGCTCCCAGAGCGCCACCACGCGCTCGGTGTCCGCAGGTTCGAACGCTCGGACGACGAGCAGCTCGTTCACCCGTGCTGCCAGATGCGGTGCATGAGGGTGCGCTGGCCGTAGAGCGCCAGGCGATCGAGCCTCGCGACGTCCTCGTCGCCGAGGCGCCAGCCCAGCGCACCCGCATTCTGCTCGGCTTGCACGCGGTTCTTGGCACCGGGAATCGGCACCGCGCCCTTGACCATGAGCCAGTTGAGCGCGACTTGCGCGGGCGTCTTGCCACCGTGCGCGTCCCCGATCGAGCGCAGCTCGCCGACGATCCGCTCGATGGCCGCCGGCTCGTGGTTGGAGAAGTTGCGCCGTCCCGGCGGCGGGCTCGCCGCCGAGTACTTGCCCGTCAGTCGGCCCTGCCCGATCGGCGAATACGCGAGCAGGATCACTCCCAGCTCCTTACACGCTTTCAGCAGCCCCACGGCTTCGGGCATGCGGCGGAGCAGCGAGAACTCGACCTGGTTGGACGCGAGCGGCACGCCGCGCTTCGCGAGCTCGCGGTGCATCGCACGCATCTCGCGCTCCGAGTAATTCGAGACACCCACCGCCTTCACCAGTCCCGCGCGGTAGGCGTCGGCGAGCGGCGCCGCGAGCGCCGACGCGGGCGCGAAGCTGATCGGACCGTGGATCTGGTAGAGGTGCACGAACGGCATGCGCAACCGTTCCAGCGACGCATCGAGGGACGCGCGCAGCTTCTTCGCGAACGGCCGCCGCCACGGGAACGGCACGAACTTGGTGGCGATCACGGTGCGCTCGGCGAGCGCCGGATCGGCGGCGCGCAGCCGCGCCAAGATCCGCTCGCTCTCCCCGTGGCCATAGCCCTCGGCGGTGTCGAAGAACGTGACGCCGAGCTCGATCGAGCGGCGGTAGGCGTCGCGGATGGTGTCGTCGCTGAACGACTTGTCGTAGCCCTGGTAACCCCAGGTTTCCTGATCGCCCCACGCCCAGGTGCCCAAACCGAGCGGCGGGATGGTCACGTCCGAGCCCGGCAGGGTGATCCGTGAGTCCGCGGTGATGGGTCCATTCGACATGACGTTCTCCTCGCTCGCGCGATTCTCGATGGGACGATCTGCAACGGATGCTTCGGTCAGAGCCGCTCGCTGCCCGACGCGATCGCCGCGTGTCGCTCGGCGGTGAGCGGCACGTAGGCGCGCGCGGCGTCATCACGCACGTAGAGCGGATCGGCGATTCGCGTCGGATCGTAACCTTCGTCGCGAAGCTCCACCTTGCGCTGCTTGAGCGTGCCCGTGACGGTGAGACTCTCGACCACGCGCAGGAATACGGGGCGCGCGTAGCTCGGCAGATTCTCGGTGACGTAGGCCCAAAGCTCGGCGAGATCCAACGCGGCGTCGCCACTCGTCACGATCGCCGCCATTCCCGCGCGCCCCTCACTGCCCGGCACGGCCACGCCGAACACGGCACTCTCCTGCACCCACGCTGAGCGATTGAGCGTGTCGGCCACCTCCTGCGTGGCGACGTTCTCGCCCTTCCAGCGGAAGGTGTCGCCGAGCCGGTCGGCGAAGAAGTAGTAGCCATCCCGATCGCGCGTCAGCAGGTCGCCGGTGCGAAACCAGGCGTCGCCGTCGCGGAACGCGTTCCGCACCAGCTTGCGTTCGCTCTGTTCCTTGTCCACGTACCCGTCGTAGCTGATGAGTCCCTTGCCCACGCGACCGAGAAGCTCGCCTGGTTCGCCTTCGGCGCACTCGATCAACCGTCCGGTGGCATCCCGCACCAGCTCGCCCGAGCCCGCATCGATCCGCGCCAGCTTCGCGCCGGCGTGCTGGAACGGATAGCAGCGCCCCACCGAACCGGGCCGATTGCCGCGGTTCATGAGCGTCACGTTGGCCTCGGTGGCGCCGTACATCTCGAAGATCCGCGCCACGCCGAAGCGCTCCTGGAACGCGGTCCACACGTCGGGACGCATGCCCGCACCCGCGGCCACGCGCAGCCGGTGATCGCGGTCGGCGGGGCTCGGCGGCTGGGCCAGTAGGTAGCGGCAGAGCTCGCCCACGTACACGAACATCGTGGCGCCGTGGCGTCGTACGTCGGGTAAGAACTCGCTGGCGCTGAACACGCGCCGCGACGCGAACGCAGCGCCGGCACGCAGCGCCACGGAGAACCCCACGAAGTTCGATTGGCCGTGGTAGAGCGGCAACGGCGCGTAGACACAATCGTCGGAGCCGATGCCGAAGAGGCCCGAGAGCGCGATTCCGCCCATGGTGAAGCGCATGTGGCGGATGATCGCGGGCTTGGGATAACCGGTGGTGCCCGAGGTGTAGATGTAGAGAAAGACGTCGCCACCCGTGAGGTTGGCGAGCGGCGGCTCGTGCTCCTCGCAGGCGGCGAGCGCCGCGTCGAGGGAGCCGAAGCGCGGCGGCAACGCAGCAGATTCCCCTTCGCACCAGATCGGCACAGGCGCTCCCACGTGCGTGAGCGGCTCGACGGCCGCGGCATCGCCTGCGACCAGCTTCGGCTCTGCCGCGGCGAGCACGTGCTCGAGTGCGGCACCCACCAGGTGGTGGTTCACGAGTGCCGCCACGGCGCCGACTTTCGCCGCCGCGGCCTCGGCCACCAGAAAGGACGGCGAGTTCCGCATCATGAGCGCGAACACGTCGCCGCGGCGAAGCCCCTCGCGCCGCAGGAAATGGGCGAACCGGTTCACCCGCCTGTTGAACGCGGTGTAGCTCACGGTCGCGTCCTCGAACCGGAGCAGCGGCCGCTCGCCGTGGCGCTCGGCCTGGCGCACCACCAGCGTCGCGCAGGTATCCCGACCCGTGGCCGACGCCCGCCTGAGCGCCAGCGACATGCGCGCGAAGGTCGGGATCTCGAGCAGGTCTTGAGCGAGCCAGCGCAGCCGCATGCGAGCCGTGGTCTTCCTTCGTCCGTGGCGGTGTTCCGACCCGCGTTCCTACCGCGTGCCGCGGCCGCGACCAAGACCCGGCGGAATCGCGTCGCAGCGACCACGTGCGGAAAGCGAGCGAATCGCATCTGCACCACGCCCCCGCCTTGGCCGGCATCGCGCGAATCTGCCCATAATGGTGACTCGCACGCGGCACGGCGCGCGAGCTGGACGGGTACTCCCCGTTCCAGGCCTTCGCTTTCTTCGCGTGGGTGGGCGATCTCATGGGCCTCTGGTCACGAGTGCGGAATCGGCGGTCGCGCAACGGCGGCGGCGACCCAGCGTTCCCACGCATGTTTCCGGAAGGCGAGGCGCCCGTGACGTCGCAAGCCTCCGAGTCCGCGGCAGCGGCGGACGCGGCGCTCGCCGATC
>CAYVDO010000015.1:4293-24268 GCA_964450125.1 uncultured bacterium | reverse complement strand
CAGGTCGAGCGCCGCATGGACGCACTCTTCGCGGCACCCAACGAGCAACCCCCGAACCGAAGCGACTCCGTGCTCGGTGTGACCGCGCTCGAGATGCCGATGCCGGCGGATACCGCGCCGCAGCTTGCCGGCACTGCCGACGACGATGGCGACACCCTCCGCGCCTTCTGCGAGATCACCCGCAGCTACACCGCACCGGTGCGGCGCTTCGTGGCGCATCTAAGAACCGGCCCCACCAGCTCCGCGGGTCTCGACATGCACCGCCCCGCGATGGAGATGGTGGTACGCGCCGCCGAACGACTGCCGGTCGGCGACCTGATCGGCAAGCTCTCACGGTTCGCGGCAGCGCTGCAAACCGCCGTCGAGGCCCGCGAGCCCATCGTCTCGGGCGCCATCCGCATCCGCATCCTCGAGACCTACGACGCACTGGAACGAGCGCTGCCCGGTGCGTTCCGGATCGACGACGGCACCACGCCGCCTTCGGCCGAGGACATCATCCTGATCTCGCTCTTGCGCCAGATCCCGGACGTGGGAACCGTCACGCTCGACAAGATCTTCGGCGCCGGACTGACCTCGGTGGAGATGTTCGCCGAGGCCACACCCAAGGACCTGGCGGTGACTGCCGGTATCTCCGAGTCGCTCGCCACGCGCATCTGCGTGCGCGTCCAGGGCTACTTGGTGGCGCGCAACGAGAGTGGCGATTCCACGGCACGCGCCGAACGGATCGCCCGCGTCGCCACGTTGCTGGGCGAGCTCGGCGAGGCCCATCAAGCATACGAAGCGCTGCGCCGCGAAGACCGCGTGCGATGGGCGCACCGCCGCCGGCGCCTCGACGTGCTGCTCAAGATCCAGGTGGCGCTGGCGGAGCTGGGGGAGCGTGGACTCATCGACGCGCTCGGTCCGCTCTCCTACGACAAACGAATCGACCGGTTGACCCGCTACGTCGAGTCGGTCGGGGGCCGCGTGCCGCGCGGGGGCAGCCGCTGAGCCCGGCGCTCGCGGGCTGTCGGAGAGACGCGCCCCAGTGCGCGGAGAAGGAGTCGTCATGAGCAGTCGATCGGCGCAGAACGTGTTGCGCGATCTCGAGCTAGCCGGATCGCTGGAACGGGCGAACCTGGCAGGGCTCGAGCTGCAGGGCATTTCCATTCCCAAGGCGAACCTGGCCCGCGCGGACCTTCACGGGGCCAATCTCGCCGGCGCCGATTTGCGCGGCGCCGATCTGTCGAGCGCCAACCTGCGCGAAGCCCACCTGAGCGAGGCGCTGCTGGAAGGCGCCAAGCTCCGAAACGCCGACCTCGAGGGTGCCGATCTATCCAAGGCCGCGCTCCGCGGCGCGGATCTCGCCGCAGCCAACCTGGAAGGCGCCTCGCTCGAGCGTGCGTCGCTGGTGAACGCACGTCTCGAGCGCGCCGTGCTGGTCGACGCCAACCTCGGCAAGGCGGACCTGGGCGGGGCTCGCTGTCGCGGTGCCGACTGGAACGCGGCTTACCTGGGCGGCGCGATTTTGCGCGGCGCCGACCTGGCGCGGGGCAACCTGCAGGCGGCGAATCTCGAGGAAGCGGACCTCACCGACGCCGATCTGCGGGACTCGAACCTCGGTTCCGCGATGTTGAGCGGCGCGGTGCTCGACGGCGCGCGGGTCTTCGGCGCCGCCATCACGGAAGTCCAGCTCGAAGGCTCGAAAACCACGTGGGTGGACCTGAGCACGGGCGGCGATCGCTCGGAGCGCGCCGAGCGCGCCAAGCTCGGTGGATTCCCCGCACTGGCACTGGCGCGCTCCACTTCGGGCACAGCCACCCCTTCGCCCGCGTCCGCGGCCGCGGCCGATGCCAGCAGCACTGCCGTCGCACACACGCCGCCACCACCCCTCGAGCCCAACACCCGCTACTTCGGTAGCGGCGATCTGCTGCGGAACGCCGAGCTCCGATTCGCGCCCGGCTCGATCGTCACCGTGGATGGCACTTTCGAGCGCTGCCAGCTCGAGCTGGGCGACGACACGCACCTGACGGTCGGAACCAGTGGAGTGCTGGCGAGCTGCAGGATCGTCGGCACGGGGCGCGTCACCGTGCGGGGTCGGCTCACCAGCAACGGCGAGCAGAGAGCGGAGACCACCGCGCGGGTGTTGGTGGTGGCTGCAGGAGGCTTCGCCGCCGGCCAGGTGCGACAGCCGCCGGGCGGCACGCGCTTCGGCTTCGAGGCGGGGTGTGTGCTCGACCTGGAGATCGACGGATGAGCGCGGGTGCGCACGAAGGAGCGAACGCCATGGATGCAACGTCCAGGGGCCGTACCGTCATCGCCGCCGGCACCGAGCTGCAGGGAAGCCTGCGCGGAGAAGCGCCGGTGGTCGTCGAGGGGAAGCTCAGCGGTGACGTCCATGCGCCGAGCCTCACGATCGCTGCTGGTGCCGCCGTTCACGGACGGATCGAGGTCGGGACCTTGGAGTCCGCCGGCCAAGTCATCGGCGAGATCCACGCTCAGCGAGTACGCCTCTCGGGCAACCTGGGCGACGGCACGTCGCTTCAAGCCACGGTCCTCGAGGTGCCCCTTGCCGATGGCGATGTGGATGGGGCGGGGGCGACCCTCGGGCACTGCACGCTGCGCGTCGGAACCGATCCACGCCGCAACGGCTGACGGTTCGTCGCCGTCGCGGGGATGACTGCACAACCGCGGTTGGGCTGGCGCCCCCCGTACGAGTCACGACGCGCGTCGCGAAGGCGCGAAGCGGTGGAGAGAGCCCGGCGGGAAGACCCACTCGGGGGTCGCGAGGGGACCCGGCGCGTCGGCCACGTACCACGCGTCCGCGCGGGCCGGGTTGCGAAGCACGTGCACCTGCTGAGCAGGCATGTAGCTCTGAACGAGTAGGAAGTAGCGCCGCGACGCCGCAACATCCTCGGCGACGTCCACCACCAGCACGGCGTGACCGGGATGGCCGCCCTGGATGAACACGTCGCCGGGAACCACGGTGGCGTCGCTCTCCACGGGCCCCAGCTCGCGCTCCAACGACGCCGAGCCGGCGTATCGGAACACCGTCTCGAGGTAGTCGCGAAACGCGGCCCGGGAATCCTCGGGGCGCGCCCGCCGCATCCAGCGCACGAGGTTTCCCACTACGAACGGACGCTCGCCCACGCGCCACGCCGACCAGTGCGCTCGATCTCCCGAGGTGAAGTCGAAGGCGATCTCATCCCGCCGTCCCGAAGCCCACAGCCATTCGGCCCGGAGCCGGATCACGGCGTCGGCGCACTGCTGGAGATCGCGCGTGCCCACGTCCAGATCCACCACCGCGACGTGGCCGGTTTGCTCGCGCTTGGGCGAGCCATCGAAGAGCAGGACGTCGGGATTGCCAGGCAATAGCGGCAGATCCCGCAGCCAGTCGCCGAAATCCTCCGCGCCGAGCCGGATGCGCTCAGCACCCGCCGGCGGTGGGATTCGCTCGGCGATCCCAGGCAGCGCCTCGGCATCGGCGAGCCACGGATAGGCGTGCGTCCCGGCTGCTGCCGAGGCGCTCGTGAGCAGGAGCGACGCGGAGATCAGCCACCAGCTCGCGCTCGTCCAAGCCGGCTTCGTGCGGCGTGTACTGGCAACCACGCCGTGGATCGGCGCACACACACGCTCCTCGTCCTCGGCGCCGCGGCACATTCGCTCGTCCTCCTTCTCCTCTCGTCCCTGCGCGTGCTTCTCGCGCGCTCTCGCGCAGTATTCGTGCAGCCGTACGCGCGCGGTCCGCCAGATCGTCAGCACTCGCCGCGAGCGTCTCACGCCTGGCGACGCGTTTGCTTTCCTCGTCGCTCGAACTCGATTCGATCGCCCGGCACGGAGGTCGGGCACGCGATGGACGACACCCTGCTTCCCGGAAACGAGCGCCTCACGTCTTCACCCAAGCCGCGCCGCCGGCGCGTTGCCGCCGGCGCCCTCCTCACCGGCCTCGCAATCGCCGCCACCGCCGCGGGCGGCACTGCGCTGCTGCGGCATCCGCCGCTGCAAGGTGTGGAGCCCGGCGAGGTCGCGATACGCACCAGCCGCCTGACCGGCGCGCTGTCGGTGATCGGCGAGGGCAGCTTCGTGTGCTTGCCGGGCGTGCATCGCGTGCGCCGCATCCCGGTTCGCACGCAGGTCTACCGCAGCGTGCGCAGCGCTCGCGCCTCCAGCGAGGCGCCGTTCAAGACCTCCGAGGGGCTCTCGATCGGCGTCGAGCTGTCGGTGGAGTTCGCCGTCGATCCTGCCGCCGTCGAGCAGATCGCGCGCGGGCTGCCCGAGGATCTCGGCAAAGACCTCATCGAGCCGGTGGTCGACGGGATCGGCCAACGCGTCTTCGCTCAGCACACGGTGCGCGAGGTCTTCGCGACCCAGCGCGTGCCCATCCAGGAAGAGATCGCGAAGGAGATCCGCGAGCGGCTGGAGCCCAAAGGGTTCCGCGTGGCCACCGTCACGCTGGGCGCAATCGATTTGCCCGGCGAATACCGCGAGGGCGTCGAGCGGCTTCTCGCCGAGGAGCTGGCCAGCGAGAAGATGCGCTTCACCCTCGAGCTCAAGGAGAAGCAGGTGAAAGAAACCGAGCTCGAAGCCGAGGCGCGCAAGGTGGCGAGCGCCAAGCAAGCCGAGGCCGCGGCCCAGGAAGAGATCATCTCGGCGCGCGGCCGCGTCGAGGCGATGGCCCACCTCCTGCCGCTCAAGGAGAAGGAGATCGAGCAGCAGCGCCTCGAATCCGAGGCCGAGCGCGTGCACCGTTTGAAGCAGGCCGAGACCGAGGCGCAGGCGCGCGCCATCGAGGCGGAGGCCGAGGCCCATACCCGGCGCAAGCTCGCCGAAGCGGACGCCTACCGCATCGAGGTCACCGGCAAGGCGACGTCCGAGCAGCTCGCCCGCGACTCGCAGCTCATCGCCCAGAACCCGCTGCTCATCCAGAAGACCGTCGCCGACAAGCTCTCCGACAAGATTCAGGTGATCGTGGCGCCACCGCCACGCGCCGGCTTCTTCGCGGATCGCCTGCTCCAAGGCGGCCGTCCGGAGCCCGTTCGTCACGACGTCGATCCCTCCGCCGAGACCGACGACGAGGAGAACCGATGATCCCCGCCCTCGCCCTGCTGGTGGCGATCGTCGTCGAAGACTCGACACCGCTGCGCGCCGCACCCAACGACGCCGCCCCGCGCCAGGCCGAGCTCTGGCGCGGCGACTGGCTCGAGGTGCGCGGCGAGACTCCGGACTTTCTCCAGGTGTGGGATCACCGCCGCGAGCGCCCCGGCTACGTGCGGCCGTGGCGCGTGCGCACCTACCCGATGAGTGACGAGTCGCTGCCCGAGCTGCGTGCGATCGTGCGCTTCCTGCGTGATTCGCCGAACGCGGAGAGTCTCGGCCTCGGTTACGCGGGGCTCTTCCTGCGCGCGGCCGGTCCCGCCGCGGACGGCGCCGCCGACGTGTACGAGGCGATCGGCGTCATGGCGGACCGGCTGGCGCGTCGTGTCTCGGCGCCCCAACAAACGGCGCCTGGTGCCACCCTCGCCGAGCACCGCGCCGTGGCCGAGAGCTACGGCGTGCGCTTCGTGACCACCGAGCGCGACGGGCGGATTCGCACTGCGTACGACGGCGACGCCCATCGCACGGTCCTCGTCACCAGCGCCGATCCGGCACAGCGCGCCCGCGCCGCGCTGGCGCTCACCCGCGACAGCGATCTCGCCGCCGACGCGAGCCCCGTGGTGATGCGCACCTGGAACGAGTGGCGACGCGACGCGCTGGCGCAGGTGGAGGGGAGCGAGCTCCCGGCGCATCTGAGCGGCGCGCTGCGCATCCGCCGCGCGACGGTGCTCGCCACCCTCGCCCACGCGTACGCGGCGATCGGCGACACCGACGAGGCACGCAACGCCGCCACGCGCGCGCTCTTCGAGGTTTCCCAGACCGATCGCGGCGCCCTCACCACCGACGAGGTCCCCGGCCTCGATGAAGCGATCGTGCGCGTTTCAGCAGTTCGCGGCGCCATCGGCCTCGGCGAACCGGTGGTCGCTCCCGCCGGCGGCAAGATCGCAGTGGCGTTCGAACGCCGGGAGGATGGCCAGAGTTGCGTGCGCATTCGTCGCCCGGGTGTCGCCGGCACCGGCACCGACGCGAGCATCGGCAACACCGCCAGCACACTCGCCGAGCGCTGCACGTACGGGGTCCTGTGGCCCCAGACGGTGCGGGTCTCGGCGCGAGGCAATACCGTGACCGTGTCGGCGCAGCCGCTGCCCGCGTGGTCGGAGCTGTGGGTGTTCCGCGAGCGCCTGGCGGGCTGGGAGTTCGAGCTGGTGGTGCCGGCGACGATCGAGCCCGGCGTGGGCTACGTCGAAGCCGCCGGGCTCTCGCCCGACGGCAGCAAGCTCGCCGTGGTCCGCGAAGCGATCGTCGATCGCCAGCGCAAGCGCAGCTTCGAGGTGCTGCGCGCCAGTGATCTCGGTGCGGAGAAGAGGGCGCCGAGCCTCGATCGCTTCACGAGCTTCCGCAAGCTCGCGGCACCCGACTGGCAACTGACCACGCTGGCACTTCGCTGATCGAAGGTCCACGCCGCAGGCGCACTTGGCGATCACGGCGATTCGTCGACAGCGGCGGTGCTCGTGCTCCGCCGCTGCTTCGGGTCGGCAGGAACCGGTCCGTGCGAAGAACCCGTCCAAGCCGTGACCGCTGCTGGAGAGCCTGTGCCGCAAACGAGATCCCGACGAGCTCTCGGTGGGGCGCGGACTCGGTGTGCCGCGTGTGCGCAGACCCGTCGCCGAGCGAGCGCTGCCGCTGCGCGCACCGCTCACCGCGTCCCGAACTTCCACTCCGTGTGAACGCCGATCCGGTGCAGGAACGTGCTCGGAAGCTGCCCGCCGATCAGCACGTAGATTCGCTCGAAGGAGCGGTCGACCGGTCCCTCGTCACACTCGAGCCGGACCCCCGCCGTGAAGCGGTATCGATTGGAGTTCACCCAGCGCGCCGACCGCACTACCATGGCGAGACGCGATGCTGAGCCAGCACGGAGGAGGCGCGCCTTGAGTTACGCGTACGCGATGTGGGTCCACCGACCCTACGTGCTCGCGTTCTTGCTCGGCTTCGTCGTGATCGCGTTCGCCGAGCGCGGGATCCTCGGGCTCTTGACGTGGCTCGTGATCGGCACCTTCGTGGGCTGGGCCGCCGAGGCTTCCAGCATCCGCACCGGCTTCCCATTCGGGATGTACAGCTATCATCCGCAGAACTTTCCCGACGAGCTCTGGATCGCCGGCATCCCGCTCTTCGCGAGCCTGAGCTTCGCGTTCCTGAGCTATTTCGCGTTCACGACGGCGCGCACGCTTCTCGGCAAGATCGAGGGTAGCGGCGCGCGGATGCGGTGCGTGGAGAACGCCGCCCTCGACGGCTCACCCAAGGTGGCGCTGGTCGCCGCGGGCATCACCGTGTGGCTCGACCTGGTGATCGATCCAATCTCGCTCTTGGGCTCGCATTGGTTCCTGGGCGATCTCTACCACTACCACTCGCCAGCTCTTCATTTCGGCGTGCCACTCACCAACTACGCCGGCTGGTTCGTGACCTGTGCGATCGTCGGCCTCGCCAACCAAGCGCTCGACCGCATGCTGGCGCGCCGCGGGCTCGGGCCGAAGGCACTCTTCGCCCTGCCGTTTCAGCCGCTCTTGGGAATCGTGTCGTGCGGTGGCGTCTTTCTATTCATGCTGGCGATCACCGCCCATCTCATCTTCGCCACCGAGCTCCCGGAAGACCTCCCTGCGGGATTGCTGGTGGTGAACGGCGTCACGTTGACGACCGTCTTCGCATTCGTGTGTGCGCGCGCATTGCTGCCCCCGACCCCGTTCGCGGCCTCGGCCGGCGCAGCCGCGGTCGAACCGATGGAACCCGTGAGAGGCACCGACGCGTGATCGATTCGGCTGCGCGCGCCTCAGCTCCCACCGAGTCACCGGCGCCCGCAGCGCCTCGTGGGAAGCCCATCCCGCGGCACGCCGGACTGCCCTGGCTGGGAGCACCGCGGCGAATCCTTTCCCACCCTGGGCGCTATCTGCTCCAGGGCTATCGCACACACGGCCCCGTCTTCCGGTTTCAGCTCTTCGGCATGCAGATGGTGGCGATGATCGGCGCCGAGGCGAACCGGCTCATCATGACCAGCCACCGCGAGAGGTTCTCGCACGCCGAGGGCTACAGGATCGTGCGTGACGTCCTCGGCGACGGGCTCCTCTTTCAGGACGGCGAGGTGCACCGGCGAAATCGCGCACGGATGATGCCCGCCTTCAACCAGCTCGCCGTGCCGCGCTACTTCGAGGTGATGCACGAGGTGTCCCGCGCTCACCTCGAACGCTGGGCGTGCGACGGACGCGGCCTGGCGCTGGAGCGATTTCGCGATCTCACGTTCGAGATCATGGCGCGGCTGGTACTGGGCATGGAGCCGGGTGTGGACCTCGCGCGGCTTCGCCAGCTCAACGACGAGCTGGCACGGGGCGCCACGTTCTTCCCGCGCTTCGACGTACCGTTCACGCCCTACGGCAAGGCGCTGCGCGCCCTCGACGAGCTCAAGCGCCACATGCGTGCGGTGGTGCGTGCGCGTCGTGAGCAGCCCGGAACGGATGCGCTGGGGTTGCTGGTCAGCGCCCGCGACGAGACCGGTGCCGCGCTCGCCGAAGACGAGCTGGTCGAGCAATGCGTGATCCTCACCTTCGCCGGCCACGAGACCACCGCTTCGCTGCTCACGAGCTTGTTGCTCGCGCTGCGCGATCATCCGGAAGTGGCGTCGAGGCTGCGTGAGGAGCAGACGCAGGTGCGCGGCAGCGCCGCCCTCGACCTCGGTCACGTCGAGAAGCTCGAATCCCTCGAAGCCGTGCTGCGGGAGGTCGAACGGATGTGGCCGCCGATCAGCATGTGCCAGCGCGGCGTCCTCGAGCCCGTCGAGTTCCACGGGCACGTGCTCGAACCGGGAACCACCGTGAGCTACTCGCCGTGGGCCACTCACCGGATCGCAGAGCTCTTTCCCGATCCCGACCGCTTCGTGCCCGAGCGGTTCCTGCCGCCGCGCCGCGAGCACCGCGCCACGCCGTACGCGTTGGTGGGTTTCGGCGGCGGGGCGCGGCTCTGCATCGGCCAAGCGTTCGCGCTACTCGAGGCGAAGATCGTCGGGTCGCTCTTGCTTCACGAGTACCGCTTCCACGTCGAGCCTGGCGATCCGCAGCTCTGCTACGTGCCGACACTCTTCCCGCGCACGGGCTTGCCCACGACGCTCGGTCCCGGCGCCCACGCCTGATGTCCACGCTCGCCGTTCGCGACGCCGCTCGCGGCACCGTCTTTCGCGAGCTCGCCGTGGACGAACCCGCCGCCATTGCGGCGATCACCGAGCGAGCGCGCGCGGCGCAAGGCGCCTGGGGCAGGCACTCGGTGAAGGAGCGGGTGCGCGTGGTCGAAGCCGCGCGGCGCGAGCTGGTGCGCGCTCGCGCGGCGGTCCTCGAGGCACTTGCCGCGGAGACCGGCAAGCCGCAGGTGGACGTGATCGGCGAGCTGCTCGGCATCTGCCTCGAGCTACGCGCGCTCGCCCGCAAGGCCCCGCGCTGGTTGCGCCGCGAGCGCGTGAGCGCAGCACCGTTCGTGGGCAAGCGCGGCTACGTGACCTACAAACCGCGCGGAGTGGTGGGTGTTCTCGGGCCGTGGAATGCACCACTTCACCTCACCTTCGTGGACGCGTTGCCGGCGCTGATCGCCGGAAATGCGGTGATCGTGAAGCCGTCCGAGATCACGCCGGTGGCGGTGTTCGAAGCGGTGCAAGCGCTCAATCGCGTGCTACCCGCTGGGTTGCTCACCGTGGTGATCGGCGGGCCCGAGACGGGTGCCGCGGTGGTGGATCACGTGGACATGGTGTGCGTCACGGGTGCGTCGGCTACAGGTCGGCGCGTGATGGAGCGGGCGAGCCGCCGGCTGACGCCGGTGCTGCTCGAGCTCGGTGGCAACGATCCGATGATCGTGCTTCGCGACGCCGACCTCGATCGCGCCGCCCGCGCCGCCGCGTGGGGCGGCTGCCTCATGACCGGGCAGGTGTGCATGTCGGTCGAGCGGGTGTACGTCGAGGAGAGCGTCGCCGCAGCGTTCACGCGCAAGCTCGAAGCCGAGCTGCGCACGCTGCGCCACGGTCCCGACGTGGCGCAGAGCGAGGCCGATCTCGGCCCCTTCACCGGGCCGCGCCAGATCGAGATCGTGGAGCGCCATCTCGCCGACGCACGCGAGAAGGGCGCGCGGGTGCTCCTCGGCGGCACGCGCACCGAATCCGCGGCGGGGGCTTATTTCCCACCCACGCTGGTGGTGGACGTGGACCAGCGCATGGCGATCATGCGCGAGGAGACCTTCGGTCCCGTCGTCCCCGTGCAGGTGGTGCGCGACGCCGACGAGGCCGTACGTCTCGCCAACGATTGCGAGCACGGCTTGAGCGCCAGCGTGTGGACGCGCGACTTCGAGCGCGGGCTCGCCGTCGCCGAGCAGATCGAGAGCGGTAGCGTGTGCCTCAACGAATGCGTGCTGGTGGCGGCGGTCGGCGAGCTGCCGTTCGGCGGCCTCAAGCAAAGTGGTGTGGGCACGCGCCACGGTGGCGCCGAAGGGCTGCGGCAATTCTGCGTGCGCCAGGCGATCTTCGCCGATCGGCTGGGCCTCGGCCGCGAATGGTCGTGGTTCCCCTACTCCGCCCGCCGCGCCCGACTCTTGGACGCAATCGTCCGCTGGGGCTTCGGCCGATGAGTCGTCGCTGCGTCGTCGCCCCGCTCGCCAAACATCACGTAGGGGCGGCCGCGAGGCCGCCCACCGTCATCCCGGTCGGAAGCGGGCTCACGTCCGCGCGGACCGCCCTACCCGAGGAGGACCTCTCATGACCGCACTGCCGCAAACACCCACCACGGTGGTCGCGCGCTTCGACGACTACCCCTGGGCGCAGTTCATCGATGGCATCGAAGTGAAGGTGCTGCGGGCGTCGCTGGTGCAGAACAGTTACACGCTGCTCTCACGATTCGCACCCGGGATTCGGTTGCCGCGCCACAAGCATTTCGGCGACGTCCACGCGTACACGATCTCGGGACGCTGGCACTACCTCGAATACGACTGGTGGGCCACACCCGGCGGCTACGTCTACGAGCCCGCCGGCGCCGTCCACACCCTCGACGTCCCCGAGGACGCCACCGAGCCCGCCGTGATCCTGTTCGTGGTGAACAACGGCATGGCGCTCGTGAACGACGACGGCGAGATCTGGATGCTCGAGGACGCCGCCGCGATGGTGGAGCGCTACGTCCAGGTCCTGGAAGCCAACGGACAGCCGGTGCCCCAGCTACTCTGAGCCTTCGGCAGCGCGACGCTCACCAGAGGAGGACACCCATGATCGAACACGGATTGAGCAATCGATCAGCTGTCGCGGCACACCGAGGGCGGCGCTCCGCCGCAGCATCGCCACGCGGCCCCCGATACGCGCTCGGTGCGCTCGTGGTCCTGGCGGCGCTCGCCGCGCCCACCGCCGCGAGCGCGCGCGAGGGCCTCGGCTTCAGTCCGTTCGTCGGTGTCGCGTGGGTCACGTCCGGTGGCGACAGCTCGCCATCGCTCACCGTCGGCGCCGACCTCACCTACGGATTCACGAACTGGTTCGGCTTGGGCGTCGGCTACAGCCGAATCTTCACGCCTGGCAACGACGACCTCCCGGACACCAACTTCGTGGACCTGTCCGCCATCGTCACGCTGCCCCTCGGTCCACTCGAGGCGTACGCATCCGCCGGCCCCGGCTACTACTGGGAAATCGCCGGCCCCGACGACGAGAGCGGTGTGTACGTGGACCTGGGCGCCGGCCTCGGCATCGACCTCGCGATCGTGCGCGTGAGCGGCCAGATCTCGTACCGCGCCCTCGACGACGGCAACTCGTTCTTCGTTCCCGGCGTGTGGGCCAGCATCGGGTTCTGATCGCGAGCGCCGAGGCCGTGCGGCGAGTACGCCACGGAGCCACGTGACCGGCGATCCCGACCGCCTCTTCGCCACGTTCTCCGCCGCGCCTTCCGTGCCCATCGCGAAACGCGCGACGCGGAACGCGATCGTCCGCCCAGCGCGGCGCGACGACATCGACACACTGGCGCGCATCGCCGCCGAGCGCGAGGGTGGCATCGCCGACACTCACACGGCCTCGTTCGAAAGCGCCATCGCGCACGCCGAAACCGAGCGCAACTCGCTCGTTCTCGCCGCGGACATCGACTCGCGCGTCGTCGGCTTCGGCAGAGCCCGTTACCTCGGCGCGCGTGATCTTCCCGCAGGCGACCCCGCCCCCGACGGCTGGTACCTCACCGGAGTCGTCGTCGATCCCGCCTTCCGGCGACTGGGCGCCGGATCCGTGCTCACCGCCGAGCGACTGCGCTGGATCGCCGAGCGTGCCGACACCGCCTACTACTTCGCCAACTCCCGCAATCACGCCACCCTCGCGCTCCACGAACGCTTCGCCTTCGTCGAGATCGCCCGCGGGCCCACCTTCGCCGGCACCACCTTCACCGGCGGCGAAGGCATCCTCTTCCGCGTCGATCTCGCCGCCACGCCGCAGCCTCCGAGTGATCCTGATTCTCACTGAGTCTCCCGCGGAAAATGCGCGGTCGAGCGAGCATCGCAGTCGGACGCCGCTCGGCGCTCGACGCCCGCCCGTCATCCGCGAACGCGCAGTCTGTGGAAGCGTTTCCTCTGCGTGCTCATCCTGGTGTCTCGACGCCGCGTTCGTGAATAGATCGGGCTAGGCACGAGCTCGCCACGTGGTTTCCCACGCCGCCTCCAGATCGTCGCGGATACGCCAGCAGCGTAGTGGTTCACATTACCAGGTAGTGGTCGGTTGCTTGCTCCGTTCGGAACGCGAGTGGGGGCGGGGGGGTGCCGTCGAGCACGAGACACAGCCCGACCCGACATTGCCGCCCCGATCGCTCACGACAGGAGGATTCGAGAGGGTGTACAATTCCGTATCCGAAGGGTGTGTTGAGACGAGTACACATGGGCCCGCGCCGCTCACGCCGACGACACGCGGTGTTCGTGTCGGGTTGGCTCGCGGCGACCTCGCCGATCCTCTCGCCAGTCTCGGGCCGTGCCGGACAACTCCCTCGCTTCGCGGGACCGATCAACCCGTTCGGCCTCGAGGACGTTGGCACCCGCATCCGGCCGGCATTCACGGACATCGACGGAGACGGTGACCTCGACGTGCTCATCGGCTCGACGTCGGGATCCACGTACCTTTTCCAGAACACGGGCACGGCACAGAGCCCCCAGTTCACGATGCCTTTGGTCGATGCCTTCGGGCTCACCAAGCTGCCGGATTCGTGGCCGGCGCCCGCTTTCGGGGACATCGATGGGGACGGCGACGTCGACGCCTTCATCGGCGAGCTTTATGGATCGACGCGCTTCTTCCGGAACAGCGGTAGTGCCCTGAATGCCGCCTTCGCGACACCCTCGACCAACGCCTTTGGCCTCAAGGACGTCGGCGACGACGCCGCGCCGACGTTCGCGGACATCGATGGCGATGGGGACCTCGATGTGTTCATCGGCGAATTGTACGGATCGACCTTGTTCTTCCGGAACAAGGGCACGGCCGTGAGTCCCAGCTTCGCGTCGCCCTCCGCCAATCCGTTCGGGTTGGTCGGTTTCTTTCGCCTGGCCTCTCCCACCTTCGTGGACATCGATGGCGACGGCGATCTGGACGCCTTCGTCTGCGCGCGTGCGCTCACCGACGGGCATGACGCGACGTACTTCTTCAGGAACACGCGCACCGCGCAGAGCCCCGGGTTCGCAGCACGCCAAGAGAACCCCTTCGGGATCGGCCTCTTCAGCCCGAGAGGTCAGTTGCAGTCGCCAGCGTTCGTGGACATCGATGGCGACGGCGACCTCGACGCGTTCTTCGGTGAGTGGTTCGGCTCGACTTACTTCCTCAAGAACACCGGCACCGCGCAAACCCCAGCGTTCTTCGGCATCTTGCCAGCGGTCGCCTACAACGCTTCACCCGCGGTCGCGGACATCGACGGGGATGGGGATGTCGATGCGCTGGTCGGCGACGCGGGGAACGGAACGATGTCCCTGTTCCGGAACACGGGCGGGCCGCAGAGCCCCGCATTCGCGGCGCCCTCGGTCAGCCCGTTCGGACTCGCGGACATCGGCACGTGGGCGATGCCCGCGTTTGCGGACATCGACGGCGACAGCGACCTCGACGTGTTGGTCGGCGAGTCCAAGGGCTCGACGCACTTTTTCCGGAACACGGGCACCGCGGCGAGCCCCGCGTTCGCTGCGGCCTCCGTCAACCCGTTCGGGCTCGCCGATGTCGGCGAGCAGGCCGCGCCCGCCTTTGCGGACATCGATGGCGACGGCGATCTCGACGGCTTCGTGGGCGAGTACTACGGATCTATTTCTTTTTTCCGCAACACCGGGACCGCGCAGAGCCCTGCCTTTGCAACGCCTGCGGTCGGTGCCTTCGGCTTGACCGACCTTGGAAATCACAGCGCGCCGAGCTTCGCGGACCTCGACCGCGATGGCGACCTCGACGCGTTCGTCGGCGAGCGCGAGGGTGCGACGTTTTGGTTCGAGAACCAGGGCACGGCGCAGAGCCCCGCTTTCGCCCCAGCTGTCGTGAACTCCTTTGGACTCACCCCTGTCGATCGTCGTGCCGCGCCGGCGTTCGCCGACCTCGACGGCGATGGCGACCTCGATGCCTTCGTGGGCGCGCATTACGGTGCGACGTTCCTCTTCATGAACACGCCGCTCGGCGACATCTTCGTCGACGGCTTCGAGCCAGGTGGTCTGATCCGCTGGTCGAGCCACGTTCCATAGCGGCAGCGACTCCGTTCCAGGAGGCCATGGCGTATCTGGTCGGACCAGACGTCCACGCGATCGCTTGCACGTCGCCGTCGATGCTGTTGAAGGCTCAGGATCCGCAACGCTTCCACGGGCTGGAATTGCGTTGCGACGAGTGGCGCGTCGACCCGCTGGATGTGAGCTTGGTGAAATCGAGCTACTTCGACGACGCCACCGTGTTTCCGCGCGGCTCGCTCGAGCTCGATTGTGCAGTGCTCATGCGCGGCATCCGGCACGAATGGCACAACCGCGCGGACCGGTGCAGCTGCTGAGTTGGTCGGTCTCTCGCAGCCGCGTCGGAGCGCCGCCCGTGAAGGCTGCTGCAGCGGAATCATCGCGTGGCGCGTCACCGCTGGCGCAGGACGGTGGTGCCGCCGTTGATGCGGGCGCGCATCTCGGGCCCGAAGAAGAGATAGGGGTGGACGAGCTCGGGGCGGCTCGCGGAGTCGAGGCGGTTGGCGAGCTCGGGTGGGACCGAGAACTCGAGGGCGCGCAGGTTCTCTTCGAGCTGCTCCAGGCGCGTGGCGCCGATGATCGTGGATGTCACGGCAGGCCGGTTGGTGATCCAGTTGAGGGCGGTTTGGGTGGGGCTCTTGCCCAGTTCCTTCGCTACCGCCACGAGCGCGTCGACGATCTTCCAATTGCGCTCGGTGAAGAGCTTCTCGAAGCCGGGATTCCCGCTGCCACGGATCGCCGCGAGGCGGCCCTGTCCGTCCAGGGTGTCACCGCGAGACTTGTACTTCCCGGTGAGCATACCGCTCGCGAGCGGGCTCCACGGGCAGACGCCCATGCCCAGCTCCAGCGCCGCGGGGATGTGCTCGCGTTCGATGTTGCGCTCGACGAGCGAGTATTCGAGCTGGAGCGCGCAAACGCGCTCCAGCCCACGCAGCTCGGCGATCGTCTGGGCGCGCGACAGGTACCACGCGGGCACGTCGGAGAGGCCGATGTGACGAATCTTGCCCGCTCGCACCAGCGCATCGAGGGTATGCAGCACTTCCTCGACGGGGGTCACCCCGTCCCACGCGTGGAGCCAATAGAGATCGACGTAGTCCGTGCGCAGACGGCGTAGCGATCCCTCCAGCGCGCGATGGATGTTCTTGCGGCCGTTGCCGCCGGCGTTGGGATCGCCAGCGCGGGCGTTGAACGTGAACTTGGTGGCGAGCACCACCGAATCGCGCAGATTGCGCTCGGCGAGGTACTCGCCGATCAGCATCTCGCTCGTGCCGTTGGTGTAGCCGTCGGCGGTGTCGATGAAGTTGCCGCCGGCTTCGAGGTAGCGCGTGAGGATCGCGAACGCGGTCTCCTTCGGGGCACCCCATCCCCACTCGGTGCCGAAGGTCATGGTGCCGAGACAGAGCGGGCTCACGCGCAAGCCGCTGCGGCCGAGAAGTGAGTAGGTCGCCAGGCTGGGGATCGTCTGGGTTGAATCGGTCATGGCTCGTCTCCCGACGGTACGTCAGCAACGCAGTGGAGGGATCGATCGAGCGCAATCTAATCGCGGGGGCGGGCGTGGAGGTCACCGCCTGCGATCGACGCAACGACTGCAACGCGTAGGGGGGAGCGAAAGCTCGCCCGGCGCGACACCGCGACTCGGGCGGCGTTGCGGCCGCCCCTATGCGCTTCGACCTCAGGTTTCGCCAGCGGTGTAGGTCGCGAGAACGCGCGCTTCGTCGAGACGATCGAGCGGCAGCGTCCAGGGATCGGCACCCAGAACGACGGCATCGGCGCGTGCGCCGGGAGCGAGCGTGCCGATCTCGCCTTCCATGCCGAGCGCCGCCGCAGAACCGCGGGTGTACATCCGCAGCACCTCGTGAATCGCAAGCGCTTGGTCCGGAAAGACCGTGCGGCCGTCGGCGAGGCGGCGCTCCGCGGCGACGCGCACCGCGGTCCACACGTCGAACGAGTTGACCGGCGCATCCGAGCTGCCCCCCAGGCTCACGCCTGCATCGGTCAGCATTCGGTAGGGATGAAAGGCGAGCGAGCGCGGCAGCCCACTCGCCAGCAGGATGCCACCGGTCTCGAGAAGGTGCGCCGGCTGCACCACGGCACAGGCACCGACCTCGGCCACCCGGCACGCCGTATCGTTGCTCGCGAAGAAGAGGTGCTCGATGCGCCTTGGCGCGCCGCTCCGCCCTCGCCGCTCCCAGACTCGCGCGAGGTCCTCCACCGCTTCGTTGCCTCCGGCGTGAACCGCGACCGCGTAGCCGCGCTCTTGTGCCAGGGCGACCATACGTTCGAGCCCCGCCGCGTCGAAGAGTCGGAAGCCGGTGTGGATGGAGAGACGCGAATCGATACGGACGGGCTGCTCCTGCGCGAGCCGCCACGCCACGGTGGAACGCTCGCGGACGGTGCGCGCGAGCATCGCCCCGAACTGGAGCACGGCGTCGCGCATGCGAAAGCAGAGAGCGCAGCTCGTGCCGCCGTCGGCGAAGAGCTTCATGGCGCCGATCGAAAGCCGGCCCTCGCTCCAGCCGGTGGTGCGCCCGCCGAGGCGATCGAGCGGTGCCGCGAAAAGGCTCTCGGCGAGCGGCATCATGGTGATGCCGAGACGAAGCTCGCCGCGCCGCTGCCATTCGACGAAGAGCTCCTCGAGCGAAGGCGGCACTGCGGCGTCGGCGAGGTGGGTGATGCCGGCGGCGAGCACGCGCCGCTGGTAGGCGTTCACGGCGCGGAACCACCCTTCGCGATCGGCGCCGAGACGCGCCACGCGCACCAAAGCCTCCGCCGGACCGAACGAGCGCTCGGCGACGTAGCCGTCGAGGGCACCGCCGCGCGTGCGACCGAGCCTTCCGCCTTCGGGTGCGCAACTCGCCCGATCGAGCCCGAGTGCCGCGAGACCGCGCGAGTTGAGGACCCCCTCGTGGAAGCTGTGATGGATCGCGAGCACCGGGTGATCCGGCGCCACCGCGTCCAGCGCCTCGCGCGTGGGCCGGCGCAGCTCGGCGAGTCGCGCCTCGTCGTAGCCATAGACCGCGACCCACTGGCCTGGCTTCGCGAGCGCCGCCTCCGCGCGGACCACCGCCATCACGTCCGCGAGCGAGCGGCATCGGGGCCAGCGCACTTCGGGAAGGCTGCCGTGGGCCACAGCCAGGCCGATGTGGTGATGCGCGTCGACGAAGCCGGGGGCGACGACGGCACCACCGAGATCGATTTCCTCGACGGGCGAAGCGAAGGCGGCGCGCACCTCCCCGAGCGTTCCCACCGCCGCGACTCGGCCGCTCCGAAAGCCGATCGCCTCGGCGACGCTGCCCGCGTCGTCGAGGACTCGCACGCGCGCGTGATGAAAAATCCGTCCGCTACTCACGATCCCGCGCTCATGGACGCTCCAGCAGCAGCTCGAGCGCCAACGCCACCACCACCGCGAGAAAGACCGGGCGAATCAGGCTCGCGCCGCGGTGGACGACGAGGCCCGCGCCGAGCCGAGCGCCCACGATCTGGCCTGCGATCATGATGAATCCCACGCCCCACGCGATCCGCCCCAACGCGGCGAACGCGAGCAGCGCCGCCACGTTGCTCGCGAGGTTCGCAGCCTTGGTGTACGCGGTGGCGCCGCGCAGCTCGAGGCCGAGGAGCGCCACGCACGCCACCGTCCAGAACGAGCCCGTGCCGGGCCCGAAGAAGCCATCGTAGAAGCCGAGCAACACGCCGCCGCCGAGCGCGAACGCGCGCGGCGCGATGCGCGGCGCTCGAGGCGCTGCGCCGAGCGACGGCTGAAACACCAGCCAGCAGGCGATCGCGAGCAGAAGCACCGGAATGATCGCGCGCAGCGCGGTCGGATCCACTCGGTACACACACGCCGTGCCCACCAGCGAAGCGACGAACGACGCGGCCACCGCCAGCCGCACCCGTGACCACTCGAGCCAACCCGCACGCGCGTACCGCCACACCGCCACGGTGGTGCCGAGCGACGACTGGAATTTGTTGGTGCCGAGCGCCACGTGGGGCGGCAGTCCCGCCCACAGGAGCGCCGGCACGGCGATGAGCCCGCCGCCGCCAGCGATCGCGTCGATGAAGCCCGCCGTCAGCCCTGCGGCGAAGAGCCCAATCGCGACGGGAAACGAGATCATCACCAGCCGACTCGCGATCCTACCGGGCCCACCGAGGGACCGGTGGGCCTCCAAGCCGTGATCGGATCACCGCCGATCATCTCCGAGCTCCGCGTCATCGCTCGGACGAGCCGCCTGCGGCGGCGTTCGCCGCGAGCGCGTCGCTGGCACCCGTCGGGAAGCCACTCACCAGGTGATGCACCACGGGCGGGTCGCTCGGCAGGTGGAACGCGCGCATGCGCGCTTGCACCTCGCGGTCGGCGAAGGTCATGCGATCGTGCTGCCGCACGTGCTCCACCCAAGACTCCACCACGAACGCCTCCATCTGGCGCGCGGGATCGGCGACGTCGCCGAACAGACCCCACGCGTACGCTCCGTCGCGCCGGCGAATGGCGCCCATGTCCTCGGCGACCGCCCGGAACTCGTCGGCGCGCGCCGGGTCGATCCTGTACTCGATCGTCACGAGCACCGGACCGCGATCGGAGTCGAGCGGCGCCGCAGGAGTGGGCGCGGGATAGAGCCGCGACGGCTCGAGCGCGTCCGCTCGTCGGTCAGCCACGCGGAACGGCCGCCCCAGCACCACGCCCGCAAGCAAACCGGCCGCGGCGACGAGGAGCGTCGTATCGAGGCCGATGCGCTCGGCGAGCGCCCCCCAGAACGCCGCGCCGAGCGCCAAGCCGCCCTGAAAAACCAGCATGTAGAGCGCCATCGCGCGCGCACGGATCCAGCCGGGCACGGTGGTCTGGGTGAGCACGTTGAACGTGGCCATCGCCGTCAGCCAGCCGCCGCCCGCCACCGCCATCGCCACCCCCACCAACACGGGCTGGCGAAGCATCGCGAGCGCCACCGCCGAGCTGGCGAAGGCGAGCGTGCCGAGCGCGATTCGCCCCTCCGCCGAGAGCCGGGAGCGGACCGTCGGCAGCGCCGCGGCACCCGCGACAGCGCCCAACCCGAGAGCGCCCAGAAGCAACCCGTAGCCGTGCGCATCGAGGTGGAGCTTTTGGCGCGCGACGAGCGGCATGAGCCCCCAGGTGGCACTGGCGCACGCCACGAAAAGACCCGTTCGCACCATCACCGCGCTCAGCTCGGGTGCGTTTTGCACGTAG
>CAYVDO010000015.1:0-4283 GCA_964450125.1 uncultured bacterium | reverse complement strand
CCGCGCGCATCGCGCCAGCGACACGCTCGGCGGGAACGAGGCTCGCGCGCGGCGTGCGCCGCCAGCTCGCCAGCACGGCGATGACTGCGAGGAACGACGCGGCGTTGACGAGGAAGGCACCACCGGGTCCCCAGCGCCCCACGATGAAGCCACCGAGCGCGGGGCCGACGGCGCGCGCCAGGTTCACCGAGATCGCACCCAGAGAGACCGCCGCAGGCAACTCGGCGCGCGGCACCAGATCGGGAGTGAGCGCTTGCCAGGCGGGGCCGTTGAGTGCGTTGCCGACACCCAGCGCGAACGTCATCAGAAGCAGCACCCACGCGGTGGTGTGGCCACCGGTCGTGAGAAAACCGAGCGTCGCTGCCGCCGCCAGCATCCAGAGCTGCGTGCCGAGAAGCAGCCGCCGCCGATCCACCACGTCGGCGATCGCTCCCGCAGGCAGTGCGAGCAACAGCATCGGCGCGGTCCCCGCGGTCTGCACCAGCGCCACCATGAGAGGCGATGGCGCCAGCGAGGTCATGAGCCACCCCGCACCCACCTCGTGCATCCAACTGCCGACGAACGACACCAGCGACGCGCTCCAAATCGCCCGATAGAGCGGATGCCGAAACGGCGTCCACACCGAGGGCTCGACCTCGATGGCCGTGGGCGGCGTGGGTGGTAGAGCGGTGGCCATGGCGAACGCTTTCAGCGGGCGCAAAGGGGACCGAGCGTAACAGCGTGGAGGAGCGCTACAGTGGTGAGTGGGTCATACCCGACGAGGAGGGGACGCGATGACGACTCGGACGAAGCGGTACCGGTGGGGACTGGCGATCACACTGACGACGGCAAGCGCGCTCGCGCACGCGACGCCGGTCCGTGCGAGCGAGTGGCGGGCACTCTTCAATCACGTGCACTCGATCTACAGCACGGACAACGCGGGCTGGGAGTTCTTCAAGCCGACGGTCGCTCAGATCGTGGAGCACGCGGCGCAGGTGGCGGCAGCCAACGGGCTCGAAGGTGCCATCACCCTCACCGATCACAACACCATCGCCGGCTGCTTCGATCCGGGCTTCGCGCCCGTCGGAGCCGTTCAGCCCATCTGCGGCGAAGAGTGGAGCGGCGGCGGGCACGCGGGTGTGCTGAATTTCGGCGCCGACGTGGAGGTGACGCCCGGGATCTCGAAGGAGGCGATGGTGGACGAGGTGCACGCCCGTGGCGGCATCGTGATCGCGAACCATCCGCGCGCTGGATCGTGGGAGACCGACCGCCGTCTCGGGGTGGACGCGATCGAGGTGTGGTCCGTGTCCTTCTGGGATCCCACCGACGAGCTCGCGCTCGACTGGTGGCAATGGCTGCTCCAAGCCGGTGAGCAGGTGACCGCCGTGGGCGCGAGCGACTCGCACTTCTGGTTCGCGCCGAGCGAGCTGCCGACCAATCGGGTGCTCAGCGAAAGCAACGCGCCAAACGACATGATGGACGGCGTGCGCAACCGCCACGTGGTGATCGTCGCCACTCCCGCGGCGCCGCGCATCACGGTCGAAGCCGATCGGGATCTGGACGAAACGTTCGAGAGCACGGTGGGCGACGTGGTGCCCGTCGGCGACGGCGGCGGCGACACCACGGTCGCGTACCGCGTGGTGGCCCACGGCGCCGCGGCCGGCGATCGGCTGGTGATCGTCGAGGGCGCCACGGAAACCACGCTCGACCTGCTCGCGGGCGACGGCGTGGTCTACGAAGCCACGCGCACGTTCGGCTCGAGCGACCGCACGTTCGTACGCGCCGAGCTGCGCCAAGCCGGCGGCGGCGCGCCCTACTGCCTCACCAATCCGATCTACTTCGTCGGCCCAGAGGCACCGCTCGGAACCGAAGGCACGATCGCCGGGGTGGTCCGCGCCAACGGCGTACCGCTCGCCGGCGCCACCCTCACCGCGGCACCCGGCGAGAACTCGCGCACGACGTCGGATTCGAACGGCGGGTACGGCATGATCGTGCCCAACGGCACCTACACGCTCACCGTTCAGGCAACGGGCTACGCGACCCAGACCATCGCCAGCGTGGTGGTGGCGTCGGGCACGACCACGGTGGACGTGAATCTCACGACCGGCTGTGGCTCGATCGCGGCACACACAAGCGATTCCTCCGGCGACGCGCTCGCGGGGTTGCTGATGCCACTGGTCTGGTTTGCGCGCCGCTCGCGGCGGCGAGGCACCTCCACTGGCTGACCCGCGGCCGCGAGACCCGCCCGCATCCCCGGGGGGACGCGCAGGCACGGTGCTCGCCCGGTGGAGCGCCACCGGTCCCTCGGTGGCGAGGCGTGTCAGGCCGCAGCCGAACCCGATCGCGTGACGATGTCGCGTGAGAGCTCGCCCCAGATCAGCGTGGCGAGCACCCACCAGAGCGAGATCCAAAGCGGCACCCCGGCGAGCCAGCCGAGGGCGTAGTGGTGCACGTGGCCGACGCGGATGAGCACGATCTCCGCGAGCGGCCCGGCCACCGCGGCGATCATCGCGAGCCGCCGCTCGCGCTCACCCCAGGGGAAGAGCATCGGGTGGAGCACGAGCGCTGCAGCGAACGGCAGCCACGAGAACCACGGGTCCGCCCACAGGCGGTAGATCGCTTGCCGAGTCACGAGCACGAGCGCGAGGAGCAGCAGCACCCGTAGCACCGGACGCGGTGCTCCCAGGCCGCGCACGACGTGCCGAGCCCCTGATTCGCCGAGGTGCGGATCGAGCGCCAACGTCGTGACCAGGCGCAAGATCAGCCCCCAGTACGCGAGCATCCAGCCGGGGATCGACGACAGCGGCTCGAGATCGCTCGGCACCCCGTAGGAGTACACGCCGTGGCGAACCACGGTGTTCCAATCGTTGAAGGCGCCGAGAACCGCGCACAGCACCAGAAACGCCGTCTCGCGGACCATCGGCAGCGGACGCTCGCTCGCAGACAATCGCGACCACGCGGCGAGACGCGCTGCGTAGACGGCGCCGACCACCACCGCCAGCCGCGCCGGACGACTGGCGTCGACGCACGCGGCACCGCCGACCAGGACGACCGCGGCGATGTCGATCGTGAGCGCGCGAACGGCTCTCACGCGACCCCCAGGAACTCCTTCACCTCGGCGAGGAGGGAGAGCGGATGCGCGAGCCCGTGGGCGTACGCATCCGTCGAGTAGTTCTGCGCCCAATTGCAGCGAGCGCCGCAGCGGCTCGCGAAACCCGAGGGATCGACCTGGCGTGCGCAGTGATCCCACAGCGTGTCCACGTGGTCGAACGCAAGCACGTCGGTGCGCAGCGGCTCCACCGCCACCGAGGCCTTGCACGGCCAGAAGAGCGTGCCGTCGTGGTCGACGTGCGGCTTGAGGGTGTTGCGACAGACCAGCGGCTCCGAGCCGAGCAAGCGCCGATTGAGCCGCGCCGAGCCGTTGATGCGATGGCCGCGGGCCTTGCGCGCGAGAATGAGCTCGGTGAGCTCGACGTAGGCCGGGTCGTCGTGAAGCTCGCCGAGTGCCGCAGGGCCACGATTCTGCGGCACCGGTGAGAACCAGAGTCCCAAGTCACACGCGAGGTCGAGGACGTGGCGCGCCTCGGCGATGGAGTCGGGCTGGATCACCGTATTCACCACCAGCTTGAGCCGCATCGACGTCGAGAGCGCGCGTAGCACCAACAGCGTCTCGAACACGTCCTCGGGATGCGGGTAGCTCCAGGTGCGGGCGAGCCAATCGAGGTTCAAGCCGTCGAGGCTCACCACCGTGATGTCGACGTCGGCGAGAAAGCCGCGCCACGCCGGCTGGCGAAGCTGGCGCGCGAGGGCGCTGCCGTTGGTGTTCACGATGATGGGGAAGTACGCGAGATCCCGCGCGTACCGCACCAACTCCGGCAGGTCCTTGCGCAGCGTCGGCTCGCCGCCGGCGAAGTACACACTGGTGGCGCGGGTGCGCATCACCTCCAGCAAACGCTTGCCCTGGGCGGTGTCGAGGGCGCCGTCTTGTGGCAGATCCGGGTAGCGGTGGCCGCGGTGATCGTCGCAGTAAGTGCAGTGGAAGTTGCACGCGCGGTGAGTGGTCCAGATGAAGTAGAGCGGAAGCAGGTCTTCCCGTCCTGCCCGCGCGCGACGGCGGTTCTCGAGGAAGCTGCCAGCGGCGGTGAGCACACTGCGGCCCCGCCTCAGCGCGTCGACCGGCAGCGGGCGCGGCCGTTCGAGCTGCGACTCGAGCTGCGTGGCGAGCACGTCTGCGCGCGCGGCAAGGGCATTCCAGTCCGGATGGCCCGCCACGGGCCGGTAGTGATCGAAGCGGGGCATCGTGT
>CAYVDO010000014.1:0-40633 GCA_964450125.1 uncultured bacterium | reverse complement strand
CGCCGATCTCTCCGCGAGCCGCAAGGCGAGCCGCGAGCGAAGCGAAGCGACTCGGAGGTGGGCCCCATCGCGGCTTGGCCGCGATGCGCGGGGGGCTCGAAAAGCCCCCCCCCGAGCTCACGCCGCGACGAGCGCACTGCCCAGCGGTCTCCACGCGCGTCGCCGATCTCTCCGCGAGCCGCAAGGCGAGCCGCGAGCGAAGCGAAGCGACTCGGGGGTGGGCCCCATCGCGGCTTGGCCGCGATGGGCGGGGGGCTTGAAAAGCCCCCCGCGAAAACACAGGAATCAGCGGTCGCGCTCCAGTACCACCAAGAAGGCCTCGCGCTGCTTCACCAGCATCGCGCGCCGCACCTCGCGTTCGATGGTGATGACCCGCCAGCCGTCCTTGGCGTGGTCGTTCAGGAACTCGGTGAAGTTCTTGGGGTCGGCCTTGGCCTCACCGAAGATCAGCGAGGAGAGAAGACCCTCTCGATAGATCACGACCTTGTATTCCTTCACGATCGCCTCCCCGTCGGATCGATTCGCGTCAGACGGACACAGCCGTGCTCCCGCTCCCTTTCGAGCGGAGCGGGAGCCGACGGCACCACGTCAGACCACGGCACGCGGGCGCAGCGCGCTCACTCGGCGGCGCGCGACCATCAGCGACAGACCGAGAACCACACCCAAGAGATCCGCAGCCGCCGAGACTCCACCCTCTCGCGCGACAGAGCATCCACCACCGCTCGACTTGTTCTTCCCCGTCACGGTCACGACCCGAGTCGCCGGCGATGGATCGGGGATGCCGCTGCGGTCCTTGCACGTGAGCGTGACCGTGAACGTGCCGGCGCGCCCGAACACCACGTCACCAGGCTCGGCCACGGTCGCGTCGGAGATGCCAGAGCCTTCGCCGAAGGTCCACGTGGGCGAAAGAGGGCCACCGCTCTCGGTGTCGGTGCAATGCCCCACGAAATGGACGCTCGCACCGCGTGCGATCGTCACATCGCTCGCCGGCTCGTCGATCACACTGTCCGGCGCCGCATCCACGGTGATGGTTCGGGTGGCCGGGAACGGATCGGACGCACCGCTCGCGTCCGTGCAGGTGTAGGTCACGGTGAACACGCCTGGGCTCGTGAAGCTGACCGCGCCCGGATCCTCCACCGTGGCATCCGGAATGCCGGAGGCGTCACCGAAGCTCCAACGATGCGCCAGCGCGCCGGACTCGTCGGGATCGGCACACGAGGCCGCGAACGTCACCGACTCTCCCTGCACGATGCCGAGATCGCCCTGAGGTGCATCGATGGTTCCGTCGGGCGGAACGCCGACGATCACCGTGCGCACCGCCGGGGTCGGATCCGCTACGCCGAATGCGTCGGTGCAAGTCAACGTCACGTCGAAGGTGCCCGTGACCTGAAAGAAGACCTCACCCGGGTTGAGCGCCGTCGACGGAGCGACACCCGACCCCGCGCCGAATTCCCAACGCGTGGTCATGCCGGCTGTGCCGTTCGCGTCGCTGCAGTTGCCGGCGAAGGTGGTCGAAGTGCCGGGCAAGATCACCGTGGTGCTCGCGGGCGCCACGATCGTGCCGTCCGGTGGTGTGTCCACGAAGCGCGCCGCGGCCAACGCATCGACGCGACCGGCGCCGAACACGGGGTCATCGCCAGGGTCACCCAGATCCACCGACGAGCGGCTCAACGCGCGGTCCACGTCCGGCGCCGAGAGCGCCGGAAAACCCTGGCCGAGCTGGGCGGCGATCGCCACCACGTGGGGTGCCGCCGCCGAGGTACCGTGGAACGGCGTGGTGAAGCCGCCCGCGCCGCTCACGCTCACGCCATCGATGGCAGCCACCTCGGGCTTACCGCGCTCCTCGGGCTCGGGAAAGACGATGGTGCATGGGCCTTGCGAGTCGAACGGCTCGGCGGTGTCGTGGCCCGAGTCGGCGGCGTCGATGGCCACGACGGAGATCACGCCCGGCACGCACGGATGCCCGTAGATGCTGTCGGCGGCCGTACCGAAGCTCGGAACCTTGGCGCGGTCGAAAAACATCTCCAGCAAGCGCGCGTCGCCCACGGTCCGGCTGACGAGCAGCGTGGCGGTGCAGCGGCTCGGACCGGGGCAAGGCAGATCCAGCGACGCGAGCGGCACGTCCGTGCCCAGCAGGCGAGTCGAGCACAGACCGAGCGCACTCCCAGCGGCGTCCGTGAAGCAGACCTGATAGTCGTCCGTCGCCGCACCGTAGGGGTTGGCCCATTCGAGGAACGCCGTGCCACCACCTGCGGCGACGTCCACGTCGACGGCCACCTTGCCGTCCCCGAAGTCGTGGGCGTGGAACGCGTTGCCGCTATCGGCATAGGTCGCTTGATAGTGACGCTGGCCGTCGTTGCCTGCAGCCGAGACCCACAGCACGCCGGATCCGACGACCTCGCGCACCGTTTGGGCGACCACGCCATCCTCGAAGTAGGGCTCGGCGGGGAAGCCGAGATCGTCGACGATCGCGTCCGCGCCGAACTCGGTGACGAGCTTTTCGGCGCAGGTGACGAAGTCGGCGGTGGTGATGCCGTTGTCCTGACCTCCGCCGCAGAAGCCGAGGACGGCGCCTGGCGCGAGATCGTGGATGACCTCGATGGTCGCCGTGCCCTCGTCGCCGCTACCTGCCTGGCCGTCGATGATCGTCACCTCGGGTGCATCTCCGCTCGCTTGCGAGAGCGCCAAGCTGTCGACACCGTCGGAGATGACGCCGACGCGAACACCACTGCCGTCGAGCCCCAGCGCGCGCAGCTCGTCCGAGTGCAGGATCGCGTCGCCCTCGCTCTGCGCCACACCAGCGCGCGCGATGCCGTAGCTCGGCGGCGTGAGCTTGCGAACGCCGGGCAACGCCGCCACCGCATCGAGGCCATCGACCGGGACCCAGGCCTGCACCAAACCGAGCCGCGCGCTCATACGCTCCACGCGCGCGCCCAGCGCTTCGAGCGCGCTGCGTTCGATCTCGTTGCCAGGCAACGCGTGGACGTAGACGTGACGCAAGCCGCCCTCTCGCGTGCGTACCAGCGACGACGGCTCCGCCGATCGCAACACGGCGCTCACCCGATCGACGCCGGGCGTAGGCTGGGACGCGAAAACGCGCGCCCCGCCGAGCACGAGCGAAAGGGAAGCCAGGGTGGCGGCGAGCGCCACGCGTCGAGTGTTTCGCATGAGCATTCCTCTTGTGGAAGACGGGCCGGGAGGGCTCGTGATTCGGAAAATCGCGTGCAACTTGGCACAAGCGCTCGGCGACGGCGCGTGGCCGGGATTGCGCGCCGCAGCAATTCGCCGTCTGCGCTCAGTCGAGCTCGGGCGCGAGCGCTAGCCGCCGACGCGCACCGTCGGGCATTCGCAGCGTGAGCCCGCCAGCGTCGTCGGACTCGATGTGCTCGGCGATCTGGTAGTACGCGGCACGACTGAAGCGAGCGCGCAGACCATCGCGGACCGACGCGTAGAGCACGTGGCCAGGGCCGATCGCGAGGGTCGCGGGATCGAGCGGCTCGACCAGCCCCGCACCGAGCTGCAGCAGCCAACGGTGCTCGTCACACTCGACCCGGCGCACGACGTAGGGCGCGTCCTCGACTTCCACGGCCCGCCGTTCGCTCCCCATCGCCACGATGAAGCGGCCACCCGGCTCGGGCGTGAGCGAGCGCGTCAGGAGGTCGACCGTGCCGGGATGGGTGATCTCCTCACCGTCCTCGAGCCAGCGCCCGTCGCGATCGAAGGCGAGCTGCGACGAGCGCGAGCGCCGCCGCTCGGGCGCGACGATCCGGTAGCGAATGATGCCGTCGTCCTCGGTGATGCATTCGACGCCGCCGTCGCGCTCCAAGAGATCCAGGTTCCCCACCACCTCGGAGAAGACCAGGAACGTGTAGGCGTCGAGCTGTGAACGATAGAGACGTCTCGCGATCTCCCACACCGTCGCCGGACCTTTTTCCAGGTGATGCTGGATGCGCCCGCGAATCCGTGCGTGGTGCTTGCGGATGCGCTCGATCCACGTCCGGTGATCCAGGTCGAACGAGCCGTGCCCCGGGTGCACCCGGTCGATCTCCAGGCGAGCCAAGTACTCGAGGCTCTGCAGGAAGAGCACCAGCGAGCGCGGCCGGATCCCGGCGCTCCAATCCTTGAGGAAGAGGAACGGGACCGCGGTGCCGTCGTCGAGCAGGTGGTCGCCGCCGATGAGCTCGCGCGACTCGGCATCGTAGAGCACGAGGTGGCCGGGATAGTGCCCGGCGACCTCGAACACGCGTAGGCCCCGCTCGCCGAGCACCGGCAAGCTCTCGCCATGCTCGACGATGCGATCGATCGGGACGCCGCGCTGGAGATCGACGGCTCCAGCGAGGAATTCCCCGATGCGCTCCGCCACGGGTTCGGGCGCACCATTGCTGCGGAAGAAGTCGACGTTCGCCGCGACCACCGGCGGCGTGCTCCACGGGTAGGTCGCGACCAGCGGCGCCGTGCGCGCGAGCGCCCACACCTCGGCACCAGACTCGTCGCGGATGCGGGCAGCTTGACCGTAGTGGTCGACGTGACCGTGGGTCAGGACCACGCGTTCCAGGTCACGGACGGAGAGCCCGTGCTCGCGTAGTCCCGCGCACAGGGCCTCCCAGGAGCTCTCACTCGCGACACCGGTGTCGACGAGCGTGGGCCGGTCGCCGCGAAGCAGGTACGTGTGGATCGCGCCGACCGGAAACGGCGTCGGCAGCGAGAGGCGGTGGATCGGAAGCGGCGGCATCGCGTCACGGAAAGGCGATGACGGCACGCCCGTCGAGCGTGTGCTTGCCTTCTTGGGTCTCGGTCCACACCTCGAGCTCTACGCGTCGTTCACCGTCCTCGACGTACTTGCGAGCAACCCGCGCGCGAGCGCGGATTGTGTCTCGAGGCCAGGTGATCGCCGCGAAACGCACTCCGAAGTCTCTCAACTGGCGGGGATCGACCCAGGCGTGGAGCAGCTCGCCCAGGAAGCCCATCGAGAGCATGCCGTGTGCAAACACCGAGGGATAACCGGCGCTCCTCGCGAATGGCTCGTCCACGTGGATGGGATTGAAGTCGCCCGAGGCACCAGCGTACTTCACGAGCTGGATACGCTCGATCGGTCCTTTGGTGAGCACCGGCAGCTCGTCGCCGACGGCGAGAGACTCGTAGCGCGGCGTGGATTCGCTCAGGGCGGGGTCACCAGCCTCGGGAGTCATGCGCCACCTCGTTTGCCTTGGACTCCCCGCCGCGGGGACGCGCGCGCGAGCGTGGCACGAGTCACGCGCTCTGTCGCACGTGTTGCGACGCGTTCTGCAACGCGTTCGCATTCTGCGACATCGGTCACACCTCGCGCCTGCGACGCAGCGCGACATGAATCGCGCCATCAGCCGTGGTTTTCACGTGATTTCCGGCGGATCGCGAAGCGCACGACGAGCGAGCGCACTCCTTCACGATTGGCACGCGAGTCGCTAAAGCAATCGTCTGCGAGCTCCCCAAGGCCCCGTCGGTAATCCTGGGGAAAATAAACAACAAACGGTTTCGCGAAGGGGGGCCTTGGGTTTGCTGGTGGTGTCTTGGGGGGCCGCCCTTCTCTCTCCTGGGTCGAATTAGCCGGTCTCGCGTAGCGCCGAGGGCGAGTGGGAAAACCCACTCGCCCTTCGCGTTTTTTGGCGGTCTCGTTCCTCGCGTCGCGGTTGCCGTGGCAATACGTCTGCCCGCGCGGCTCAGCGCTCGGCGAACGCGACCAGGGCGAACCACCAGCCCACGGCGAGCGCCAAGCTCGCCAGCGCGAATGGCGCAATCCGCACCACATGGGTCCGGAATCGGATCTCCGTGCCGTGCGCCCGCGCCTGCTCGACGACGATGAGATTCGCGATCGAACCGATCAGCAAGAGATTCCCGGCGTGAGTGCTCGTGAGCGCCAGCAGGTACGCGAGGTCGGGTCGCGCCGCTGGCCATTCAGCCATGAGCAACATCACCGCGGGTACGTTGCTCACCAGATTGCTGAGAACCACGCTCGCGACGGTCAGCACGCGCGGGTCGTGAATCTCCACACCGGAAGTCGCGAGCCACGCCTCGAGCGCATGCGTGCCACCCGACACACGGAAGCCCTCGATGAGCACGAAGAGCGCGATGAAAAGCAGGAGCAGCGGCCAGTCGACCAGCGACAAGAACTGTGGCGTGGTGAGGCGACGGCTGGTGAGCAGCACCGCAACCACCCCCAGCACGGAGACCTCCCGTGGAACGCGGGTGAACAAGAGCACCACCAGCACCAGCGTGAGCACCACGGCTTTCGCCGACTCGGCACGATCGAACGGTCTTGCCGAGGTCATCAGCTCGGGCTCCAGCGGCCAGTCGGCGAGATCGTGCGTCGCGTGGCGATGGCCAGATCGATCGAGCTCGAGATCGCCACGCCGCGCGAGCCACACGTAGAGCAATCCGAGGCTCACCACCGAAGGCGGCGCGCACCACGCGAGAAACGGGGCGAAGTCGAGATTCGCACGCTGGCCGATGAACATGTTCTGCGGATTCCCGATCACGGTGGCGGCGGACCCCACGTTTGCGGCCGCAGCCAACCCGAGGAGGAACGGCACCGGGTTCCAGCCGCGCCGTGACGTGATCTCGAGCACGATCGGCGTCAGCACCAGACAGATCACGTCGTTCGAAAGCAGCGCGGAGAGCACGGCGCTCGCCACCACCGTGAACGCCAGGAACCCACGCGCGCCGAGCCCGCTCCGCGCTGCGCGGAGCGCGACCGCGCTGTAGAACCCACCCAGGCGGTACTGCGCCGAAAGCACCATCAGCCCGAAGAGCAGCACCAGCGTGCCGCCGTCGATCGCGTGCATAGCGTCCGCAAACGGAACCGTTCCCGTCGCCACCATCAGCATCGCGCCCAGGAGCGCCACTCCCGTGCGATCCACGCCCAGCCCCGGGATCTCGCCGATCGCGATCCCCAGATACGCGAGCACGAAGATCGCGACACCCAGGCCGTTCATCCGTGCCACCGCCCACGACGCGGTGCGATCCGCGTCCCACCGCGGCGGGCATCGGTTAGCTTGCGACGACCGAGCGGGCCGACAGGTCTCCGTTCGAACCAACCGTGCCGCCACTCAAACGCGATCCCAGCCTGGTGCCCCTGTCTCGTGAGCATCACGAGGGTCTGCTGCGCGTCTTCTTCCTGCGTCAGGCCCTGCGCGCCGCGACGGGACTCGACCATCAAGCGGCGGTCACCCGAGCCTTCTTCGCGAGCGACCTCGCGCCGCATTTCCGAGCCGAGGAAGAGGTCCTCTTCCCGTTGCTTCGGCCGCTCATGGATCCCGGGGACGATCTGATCGATCGCCTGCTCGTGGAGCATCACGAGCTCAGAGCCGCGACTGCCGCGCTCGACGGTTCGCCCGAGGCGCTCACTCGTTACGCCGAGCTGCTGGAGCGCCACATCCGCACCGAGGAGCGCATTCTCTTCGAGGTCTACCAGGCGCGGGTACCGGCGGCGGATCGCCCCGCCGTGGGGCAAGCGCTCGAGCGAGCCATGGCCCGCGACGACGTCGCCGCCGGAACGTGCGCGCACCCCGACACCTGACGCGTCATCCGAGCTTGAAGATCCGCCGCGCGTTGTCGCGGAAGAAGAGTCCCTCGCTCTCCTCGCCGAGCCCGAGCTCGAGCGCCTGTTTCACTGCCTTGTGGAACGTGAGCTGCGGGAAGTTGGTGCCGAAGAGCACCTTGTCCTTGCCGTACGTCTTGGCGAAGTGGACGAGCTGCTGCGGGTAATAGCGCGGTAGATATGCCGAGGTATCGATGTAGACGTGCTCGTGCTTCCACGCGAGCCCGATCATCTCGTCGGTCCACGGATAGCCGATGTGCCCGCCGACGATCTTGAGCTCGGGGAACTTGAGCGCGATCTCGTCGATGTAGGGGATCGGCCGTCCCGTCTCCGACGGCATGAGCGGACCGGTGTGGCCGACCTGCGTGCAGAACGGCACGTCGAGGTCGATGCACTTCACGTAGAGCGGCCAATAGTGCTTGTCGTTCGGCGGCAGGCTCCAGAGCCACGGGATCACGCGCAACGCCTTGAAGCCGAGCCGATTGACGGCGCGATCCAGCTCGCGCACCGCGGCCATCGGCTTTTCGAGATCCACGGCTGCGACACCCACGAAGCGGGTGGGGTGGCGCGCCACCCATTCCGCGACCTCGTCGTTGGTCGCCACCCAGCAGCCCGGCCGACACCACGCGCAGAGCATCAGCTTCTCGACGCCGGCGAAGTTCATGAGCTGAACGACGTCGTCGGGGGTGAGTCCCGTCGCCGCCATCTCCTCCGGGACACCCGATTTCCGGAACAAACGGGTGATCTCCGGCAAGCGATCGAACATGGTCCGGAGCGCGGGCTGCGCCCAGGCGTCGATGGCACGCGGCGCGGGGACTTCGTTCGTCGTATCGGTCATGGTCTCCTCGGTGAGACGAGATGGAAACGAATGCTGCTCGACAACGGCGTGTGTCCCGCGGGCTTCACGGCAAGATTCCGAAACGCGCGCGCAAGCGCCGATGGCGGTGCTCGAACAGGAAGCGCACGATGGCGCTCGACGGGCCGCGCATCCATCGGGCACGCGGGACGAAGCGCAGGCGATCCTCGAGAATGCAGCCACCGGCGATGGGAGTGAGCGTGCGCTCGTGTTCCCAGCTCCGCTGCGTCCAGAGTCGAGAGCGCTCCAGGAATCTCCGGCCAGGCTCGAGCTCGGCGAGAGTCAGATCGTCGTAGTCCACGGGCAGGATGCCGCCCAGCAGGATCCAGCTTCGGAACAGTCGTCGCCCGAGCGTCACCGTCGCGAGCGTCAGATCACGCGCATGCTGCGGAAACGTCATGCGGCAAAGCGGACGCAGCTCGAAGTTGACACCTTCCAGGCTCGACGCGTGCGCCCAGAGCCGCTCGGCGCTCGCGGCGAGCCGCGACTCGATCCGAAACGAGCCGACATCAGTCTCGGGGCGCATGGGCCGCGATCATAGCCCCCGATCCATCGTTTGCCGCTGCGACGGGATCGAGGCTTGGCCCTCGCGCATCCCCTGCGATTCAGGCGCGCGGCGCGCGCCGGCGGCCGCGGGCCCCTTCCCCGCCCTGACCGGGCAATGCGAGCTCGCCCACCTCGCTGCCGGGTGGAAGCACGCGCACGCCAGCCTCGACCAGCGCCCGCACGTCACCACCAACCCCGAGCCCACCCAACCAGAACTCGGTCTTGACACGCCGACGACGCACCAGCTCGACCAGCCGCGGGGCGTGCAGGGCGAGCAGCGCTTCGCGCGTCGCAGAGAGCGCCACCACCGCGGGCGCCGCCAGATCGCAAGCGCGCTCGAGGTCTTCGAATGGCAGGCTCTGTCCGAGGTAGAGCACGCGATGCCCGCCTTGCGCGAGGTGCACCGCCACGGCGAGCGCGCCGACCTCGTGCTGCTCGTCGGGCAAGCACGCCACCAACGCCAGCGGCGCCGTGGGCTCCGTGGTGGCGTGGGCCGCGAGCAACTCGTGCAGCCGCGCCACGAACGCTGCGGAGGCGAGGTGCTCGGCGGCGACGCTGACCTTGCCCGCCGCCCACAGCTCGCCGATCTCCTCGGCGGCTGGCCGGATCACCAGCGGCAAGACCTGCGCATGCGACACGCTTCCGAATGCTCGATCGAGCGCCGAGTCGAGGGCCCGCGTGTCCAGGGCCTGCGCCGCCGCAACGATCGCTCGGCGCAACTCCTCGAGCAGCCCCAGCGAGAGCGCGGACCGCGCCTCGCTCGCGATCGCGGCCGGGGATTCCTTCCTCGGGCGCGAGTGGAGCCGTTCGGCGAGCTCGGCTTCGGCGAGGATCCGCTCACGACCGAGCACGGCGATCTCACCGATCGAATGCCCCTGCTCGAGGCGCTCGCGGACGCGTTCCAGGACGCGCAGATCGGTCTCGGTGTAGAGGCGGTGGCCGCTCGGCATGCGCGCCGGCACCAGGAATTTGTGGCGCGTTTCCCATGCACGCAGCACCGCGGGCGTGAAGCCCGTGAGCCGCGACACCGTCTTCATCTTGTAGACACCGCGCTCCTTCACCGGCACCTCCACGGCGCGGCGACGCAGGCACGCGCACGTACGGCAACCCACGCGATGCTAGCATGCCGAACCATCGACCACAACAAAATCTATACAATTAATTGACGAAACGACGTGACGTGGATAGGTTCTCGGACCATGTCGACGACGCACGTCCTCGAGCGCCAGCAGACGGTCACAGCACCGCTCGCGCGTGTGTTTCCGTTCTTCGCGGACGCAGCAAACCTGCAAACCATCACGCCCTCGTTCCTGCGCTTCCGCTTCTTGACCGCGCTGCCGATCGAGATGCGCACGGGTGCGTGGATCGATTACGAGATCCGGCTCTTCGGCGTGCCGATGCGTTGGCGAACGCAGATCGCGTGCTTCGAGCCACCTCATCGTTTCGTGGACGAGCAGCTTCGCGGGCCGTACCAGACGTGGGTGCACACGCACGAGTTCGAGGAAGTGAGCGAGGGAACTCGAATCATCGACCGTGTGCGCTACTCCCTCCCCCTGGGGCCCCTCGGTGATCTGGCCCACGCGCTCTGGGTGCGGCGCACCTTGGATCACATCTTCGACTTCCGCCGCGACGTGATCGCCGCGCAGTTCCGGGTCGGCGAGCGGCGCGAATCGCGCTGACGAGCGCCTCGGCGCAGTCAATCGAAGCCCGGCAAGTCTCGCAGCGCATCCGGATACGGCCAGAAGAACGCCTGGGTACGCAAGTAGCGTTCGGCGACGTGCTCGATCCATCCACGCAGGGTGAGGAGGAGCGCAGAGCGCTCCGCATGGGTGTGCGTGGCGCACCCGAGCTCGCGGGCGAGCACCTGGCGCCGATTCGCCGTGACCGTCTCACGGAAGTAACCGAGCGTGTGCATGAGCGCGTTCACCCAGCCACGGTCGCTCGGTGCTGCCAGCAGCGCAGCACGAAATCCCGTCGCATAGTCCTGCCAGACGTCCGCGATCGGGCGACGCGCAGCGTCGGCTACCAGGGTCCCGAGTGAGCGCATCGCGTGCTCGTTCCAGGCGAGGAGCAAGAGCTTGTGCTCGGCGTGGAACCGAACCAGTGCGGCGCGCGTGGATTCGCTGGCCGCCGTGCGCAGCCGAGCTACCGACCAGACACGGGTGAGGAACGCATCGAGCGCGTCGGGAGCGGTGAGCGCCGACTCGTCGACCACCGCCACCCATCCGCGTGCCGCCGCCAGCGTTTCCGCGAACACGCCGGCGCCGAAGGCGCGCGGCTCCTCGTCGTCGCCGGTGGCGAAGACCTTGACGTCGGCGAGCCCGCACGAAGGCGAGCGCGCCTTCAAGACGATGCCGTCGATCTCGCCGGCGTCCGCCACGAACGAGCTCGCGAACCGTTCCATCGCATCCGTCAGATCCCGCCCCGGGCTGGGCTGAACGAGGCGGCGCCGGCCTTCGCCATCGGCGCGCACCAGGCGGATCGGATCGCGTGGCACGCCCAGGCCGATCGCCATCTCCGGACACACCGGTAACAGATCGGCGTAGGCGACGAGTCGCGGGATCGTGGGCGCGGTGATGATGCCACCGTCGTAACGGCACGGCTCGAGATCGAGGCAACGGCTGACGACGAGCCGTGGACGCGCGTGGAAGCTCGGGCCCCACTCGGTCATCGGCGAACGTCGCGCGGCGCGCGGGACTCGATCAAATCACTCGCGATCGCCTCGATCGCCGCCACGACCCGCGGTTCCTCACCGATGGCGCCCGCCACCTCGACGACCAGACCGGGATGGCGCGCTTCCGCCTGCCGCGCGAGCACCGGGATGTCCTGATCGACGTGCCCGCCGCCCGCCATGAAGAGCGGCAGGACGATGAGCCGCTCGACTCCCTCACGGCGCGCTTCCGCCGCGACTTCGTCGAGCGAGGGCGCGGCGTACTCCATGTACGCGAGCCTCACCCGCTCGGCACCGAGGTCCCGCGCCAGCGTGGCGGCGAGACTCTCGAACGGTGCGCGCCAGCGCGGATCGCGGCTGCCGTGCGCCATCAACACCACCCGAGTCACCGGGACCACGCGTGTGCTCTCCATGCGGCTCACAACAACCGGCGCTGGCGCCCGTCGGCGGACCCATACCGGGCCAGATACCCCTTCACGTGCACCTTGCGCGCGGTGTTCACCGAGCTCATGTAGCGCACGGTGCCGAAGATCGAGCGCTCGGGACCCCACGGGCGATCGTAGCGTCCCAGCGTCCAGAAGATCCCCGAGTACGAGTTCGGGTTGCGACCGTCGAGGGCGTATTTGTTGTTGAGCTCGATCATCGTCGCGAGCGCCGTGCGCGGCGACTCCGACCACTCCAAGATCTTCTTGCCCCAGAGCATCCGCAGATAGTTGTGGATCGTGCCTTCGCGGACGAGCTGCGTCTGCGCGGCGTTCCAGAGCGGATCGTGGGTCTCGGCTCTCTCGAGCTCGTCGAGCGCGTAGCAGTGCTGCCGCGGATCGGCGGCGTGCGCGGCGAGGGTGCGCTGCGCCCAATCGGGAAGCGACTCGAAGCGATCGTAGTCGTGGCGGTGCCAGCAGAAGTTGTAGCCGAGCTCGCGCCACGTGATCGCCTGATCGAGAAAACCCTCGGCTGCGGCACTCATCCCCCACCAGCCTGCGCGGCTCCCGTCGGTGCGGGGCGCGAGACGATCGGGAGTCCAAAGCTCGGCGGCGACGACGGCTTCGAAGAGATCGTGCGCGGAGAGGTGACCGAAATGCAGATACGGCGAGAGGCCACTGGTGACCTCCTCCTCGGGCTCGTTGCGCTCGTCGCCGTAGCGAGCGAGTCGTGCGGCCACGAAGCGGGCGAGTGCACTCTCGGCGGCAGCGCTGCCGCCTGCGACGGGCGCCGGCGTCACGGCGTGATCGATGGGAAAGCGCGCCAGCGCCACCTCCGTGCGCAACTCCTCCAGATCGGCAACTGGCCAGCGTGACTTCAAACGAGCCGGCAGCCGCTGCAAGCGCGGCAGATCGAGCCCGGCGAAGGGCGCCCTGCTCGGCCGATCCAGCATCCAATCCGGCAGCCGCATCTGCAGGAAACGCCGAAACGCATAGGCCGTCGGAAACGCTCGTGGCGCGACGGCTAGCGGAAGCAGGCCATTTCCGTCGACGGCTTCCAGGCGAACGTCCACGTCGCGCGCCGCCGCCGCGACCATGCGCGGCAGCATGAAGCACGGGAACTCGTCGGTGACGAGCACTGCCGCATGGCCCGCGAGTGCTGCGAGCAGACCCTTGCCCTGGTCGAGCTCGGCCTCGACGTACGGGTAGTAAGTGAGCGGCGCCTGTGCGACCCGGCGCTGGTTCTCGACCATGCCGTCGAGGATGAAACGATGCAGACGATCGCTAGCCCACGGGTAGCCCGCGCGCAGCGCCTCCAGCACCACCAACGGCTTGCCGAGATCCGCCGCCCACTCGATCGCGCGGTCGAGGGCGAAGCTCGAGCCCACCCGCCGCGAGGCGATCATCCAATACAGGACGAAATCAGCGCTGCTGCGCACCGGCGCGTCCTTCACGACGCGCACGCGGGGTGCGGCCATGCGGATCACGGGTGGATGATGATCGGCGTGCCTTCCGGCGCGCGCTCGGCCAAGAACTCGATCTGATCGTCGGCGAGGGCGATGCACCCGTACGTCCAGTTGATGCTGATCGAGTCGCCCTTCCAGCGCTCCCCTTCGCCGTGCAGCCCCACGTGCCCTCCCAGCGGTGTGTCCTGGGGCGGCAGCCGACCTTCTTCGAGAGCCTCGACGATCGACGCGTAGGTGCTCTCGTCGATGGTGCCGAGCGCCAACCCCAACTCGGCGTCGGCGCGCGACGGGTAATCGATGGGGATGAAGAGGTGGAACCGCCGGCTGGGACGAGCGGGACCGGCGATGTGGTAATAGCCCTCGGGCGTGCGGTTGTCGCGGCCCTGGCGCTTGGGGCCGTCGTCCTCGCGCCCGATCGCTACCGACATCGCGGTGCCGCCGCCCAGCGCGCAGTGCGCGACCAACGCGCGGTAGCCCTTCCACACCTCGATCCGGCTCAGCCGATCGCAATCGGGCGATGGTTCGTGCGCCAAGCGCCAAGAGGAGGCGGCATCGTGTGATCCCAGCTCCACGACGTCGAGGTCGCTCGGGCGCTCGTCCACCGCAGCCGGTGCAGCGGGAGCGAGCGGCGCGACGTGCGTCTCCGAGCACCCACCCGCGAGCAACGCGCCGAGCGCCAGCACCACGGCTCCTGTGCGGGGCAGCCGGCGGGCGAGCGGGATTTCCGCGAACGAATCGATCATGACCAAGCCAAGATAATAGTTGACGGGGCCTCGCATGGATCGCACCTTGTGAGCATGGTTTCGCTCGACGCTCATCACCATCGCACTCGTTCCCTCGTGCTCACGCTGGCGCTGCTGGTCGCTGCCGTCTCGACACCGTGCATCGCCCGAGCGCAAGCAGTCGGTCCGCTTCGGCCGATTCTCGGGCAGCCGCAGACCACCGTGGTCCAACCCGAGGACTCGCTGATCGACATCGCGTACCGCTTTCGGCTCGGCTACAGCGCCGTCGAAGCCCTGAACCCGGGCGTAGACGTGTGGCTTCCCAAGCCCGGGACGTTGGTTCGGCTACCCACCGTGATGATCCTGCCTCGGACCGAGCCGCTCGGCCTCGTCATCAACGTCCCCGAGATGCGGCTCTACGACTTCACGGTGAAGGGCTTGCCCGAGGTGTTCGCCATCGCCATCGGCGACGAGGTGGACAACTCGCTCATGGGCGAGTTCAAGGTCGGCAACAAGCGCACCAACCCGACCTGGTACGTGCCGACTTCCATCCGTGAGGAGAAGCCCGAGCTTCCTGCCCAAGTCCCGCCGGGCCCGGACAACCCGCTGGGCGATCGCTGGATGAACATCGGCGTCACCAGCTACGGCATCCACGGCACCAACACGCCGTACTCGATCGGGCGCCTCGCCACCCACGGCTGCATCCGCCTCTACAACGACGAGATGCGGCGACTCTTCGATCGCACCCAGAGCGGCACCCGGCTGCGACTCGTCTACCAGAGCGTGAAGCTCGGACGGCGCGGCAATGGCCTCTACGTCGAGGCTTATCCGGACGTTTACAACCGCGAACCGAACCGGTTGGGCGAGCTGATGATGACGCTCAACGATCTTGGGCTCGCGAGTTACGTGGACGCTGAGCTGGTGCAGCAAGTGGTGAAGGACGGAATCGGTTACCCGATCCAGGTCGGCACCGTGCCGCAGACGGTACTCGACGCCGCGGACACGCCGCCCAAGCCGGCAGCTCCGCCACCCGCAGTGCACGCGCCCAGCCGCCGGAAGCCCACACCCGCCCCAGCGCGCTCACGTCCAGCGGCACGACCCGCGACACCCCGGCGAGGCTGATCCGCGCATCGCAGGGCGCGAAGCGCCCACACCTTGCGGCCGCGCTCGCCATTCGATGCGAGCGCGCTACGCTCACCAAGCGAAACACCCGTCCCGGGACGAACCCGGGACGGGTGTTTCGTGACGACACGGCGCTCGGGAATGGAATCCCGAGGCCGGCATCGAGGCGTTTCTTACTTGTGAACGCCCTTGCCGAAGGCCTTCTTCGAGACGCTGGACGCGTCCTCGGCCTTCTGAGCCGCTGCACGGGCGTCGGCAGCAGCCGCGTCCGCGCGCTGTGCGGCCTTCGCCGCGTCCATCGCCGCCTGGTCGACCTTCGACTGCATGGCGCCGATCTTCTGATCGAGCGCGTCGACCTTCGCCGAGAGCTCGTCGACCTTCTTGCAGCAACCGCTCAGCGAGACGACCAACGGAACAGCAGCAACCATCGTGATGATCTTACGCATGGATTCCTCCCTCGTTTTCGGTGGGGTCGAGGCGGCGGATCATAAATGACGCACCTGCGCCATGCAAGGGGAATCTCGGAATAATCCGTGCCGCTCGCGCGAGTTCTCGACCACCGAAAGGTAGCCGCTCCGCGCGTGACGCACCAGGCGCGAGCGCGGCCACCCACACCTGAGACACACCACCACCGCGAGCGCGGTCAGCCCCGCGACACCAACTCGAACGTGATGCCTGCAGCTTGCAGCCTCTCGATCAGGCGGTCGCCCATGGCGACGGCAGTGGTGAGCACTCCCGCGCGCTCGGGCAGCCGGTCGCGATCGAAGGCGAGACAGAGCGCCGACTCGGCGAGCATCTTCGAGGTCTCGCCGTAGCCGGGATCGCCGCCGCGGACCTCCGTGGTCACCCGCTGGTCGCCGGCGCGACCGTGGAAGCGCACGCGGAAATGCGCCTTGGCGCGTTGCTCGGCGCTCGGTCCCGCGCCGGATGGGCGAAGCCGCTCGAGGGCACGACGCGCAGGGCCGATCTGCGCCAGCGCCACCAGCGCGCCGATCCCCATCACCCCGCCGATCACCGTGCCGAGCGAGCGCACTTCGGCGAAATGGCCGTACTGGAAATCCGGGCCGTATTCGGAGAGCGCCCGCGCCGAGCGGATCACGATCTGCGGGTCGATCGTCGGCAGCGGGCAAGCCCAGGCACCCAGCTCTTTCTCGTAGTGCAGTCGCTGGGGCGCGGGACGGACCTTGCGGCCAGCCTCGGCGGCGCGACGGCCGCGCTTCGCCATGCGCCGCCGGAGGTACGGCCCCGCGTCGGCGAACGCACCGAGAGCGGACGCCCAGGTGCCGCCGGAAAAGCTGCCGCCGCCGCGGACGAACCCCTCGACCACGATGGGGCGATCGGGCGGGAGTTGCTTGACCGTGAAGTAAGCACCCAGATCGTGGGGGATGCTGTCGAAGCCACAGCAGTGGACGATGCGTGCGCCACTCTGGCGCGCGGTGTCGTCGTAGCGTTCGAGCATGCGATCGACGAATTCGGGCTCGCCGGTGAGATCGACGTAGTCCGTTCCGGCGCGCGCGCACGCCGCGACCAACGGCTCGCCGTAGCGTGCATAGGGCCCGACGGTGGTGATGACGACCCGGGTCGAGCGCGCCAACGACTCGAGCGAGTCGGCCGATTCGGCGTTCGCCTCCAGCACCCCGAGCGACTCGGCCTTGCGCTCGAAGGCGAGCAGCCCGCGTTTCACGGCATCGAGCTTCTCCCGGTTTCGCCCCGCGATGGCCCAGCGCAGCTTGCTCGCCGCCATGTGGGTCGCCAGGTACTCGGCCGTGAGCCGCCCCGTGAAGCCGGTGGCCCCGTACATCACGATGTCGTAGGTGCGCTTCGCAGCCACGCCGCCTCCCTCTTCTCGCTCCGCTCTTGCGGAAGCGCGATCGAAGCGTAGCAGCACGACCGGCAGCGGTCCCGACGGCTACTCGTTCTCGATTCCCGGGGGCGGCCCGAGAGCCCGACGACGGTCTCGGCATCGCCGGCAGAGCGCGAAGCCATATCGGCATCGAGCGGGTCGGTTCTCGAATACGCCCTCCCGATGTCGCTCACCCCGTGAGCTGGATCGTCAGTTGCCGGTGCAGCCGTGAACCCGGACGGTGCAGTTGGTGCCGCCGTACGACCGGCAGAACTGCAGCGCGTCGCGCTCGGCGGTGCCCGGGCCGCGCCGCACCGACCAGCCGCGCGCGCCGTTCGAGCCCATGGCGTAGGCGGCGCAGCCGTCCCAGAAGTTGAGCACCACGCTGCAACCCGCGCCGCACTTCGAGAGTGCCAGGTTGTCCTCGATGCCGAGTCGCGGCGCAACCGCCTGCCAGACTGGTTCCAGGTCGCCGGCTCGCGCGCTGGAGGTGATGCGCCTCGTCCACGGCGCCCGCGATGTGCCGCGAACCCTCGTGGGCCGCTGAAGTTCTCGCATGCGCGAGGTCGGCGCTGCGGGTGTCCGGGGGGAACCGGCGGCTGCCGTGAGGCGTCCGGTCGAACGCGGTTCGCTCGAGACCTACGGCCCTTCCGGTGATGCGGTGGGCGCTGTGGGTCAGCCGATCGTGCCAGCGCGCAGGTGGCAGCCCGTCGCGCCTGCCTCACGCTTCGAGCGTGGTGCGGGCGCCGGCAGGCGGGAGATTCTGCTCGGGGCGCGACTGGCCGCGCTTGTAGGCGCCGGGGATCTGGTACGGCTGGCCGAGGATGCGGTCGATCGCCTGGCGGGTGCGCCACGACAGGTAGCAATTGGTGAAGCCGAGCGCCTGCGAGGGATCGAAGTACGGGTTCCGAAGGTTTCCGAGCTTGACGAGCATGAGCACCTGCTCGGCGACGCTCACCGGGCAGCCCGACATGCGGAACGAGTCCGCGTTCCGGTTCTGCCAGAACTTCGTCATCACCTTGCCCATCTTCACGTAGATGTCGTCGTGCTTGGCGGTGTGCGGGTCCTTGGTGGATCGGTCCTTGTACTCACTGGCGAGGTCGATCTGGAGCCCGCCGGCATTCCCGTGGTAGGTCGCGCAGTCGCCGATGAAGATCACCTTCTCGCCGGGCTTGCGGTCGATGGCGCCTTTGTAGGCACCGAACACCAGGTGGACCTTGGGCATCTTCTGATCGGTGTGGGTGTCGTAGAGGCGCAGGATCTCGATCGCCTCTTCCAGTGCCCCCGGACAGCCGCCCCAGCAGTACTCGTGGTCGGCACCCGGCGGCGGACCCGCGTAGGCACGGATGTTGGTGTGCGCGAAGTAGTCCTCCACGCGGATGAGCCCCGTGCGAAAGCCCTTCGCCCGTGCGCGCGCCTGCTCCAGGCTCACGTCGCCGGTGATGCGGATCTCGTCGAGAGACACCGGCCCGAAACCGCGCTCGTGGGCGAGCCGGATGTGATCGACGCTCATCGGGTCGAGCCCGATGATGTGGCAGCACACGGCGTCGAACGCGACCTGGTTGTTGCCCATCACCACCAGCTTCAGGTCGAACGGGATGGGCGTGAGCATGCGCCCCTCGCCGGCGATGATCCCGTCGATGGCGATGAACTGCGGCTGGATGATGTACTGCAGGTCGGCGACCTTCTCGTTGAGCGAATGGTCGTGATCGATGAGCCGATGCCGGTCGTCCTGGATGCCGATGTAGTTCTTCATGCTGAACGTCACGGTGGTCCAGGGATGCGCCTTGAACTTGGGGCAGTTGACGAAAAAGTCCGCAGCCGCCACCGGCTCAGGTGTGAAGAATGCGTCGCGTAGCCGACCCGGGTGGTAAAGCGGGATCTCGACTTGGGGCGTCTCGTCGAAGTGGTAGGTCTTCACACCACCCACTCGTTCGACCATCTCGTAGTAATGCGCTTCCTTGAACGAGAAGCGTGTGGGAACCGTGATGCCGCAGCGCTCGCCGAGAGCGATCTCGGTGAGGTTCGGCATCGCCCGATCCTTGAGCGCCTTGAGCACTCCTTCGAGGAACTCGGGGCGCGTGTAGGCGTTGGGGAAGTGCTGACCGGACGCAACGCAATTGGGCTTGACCAGCGTGCGACCGAACGGACGCAGATCCAGCTCGGTGAGCCCGTCGCGGACGATCCCGCGGATGCGCTCGACGTCGTAGTCGGGACAAGCGCGGATGATGACGGCCGGCTGCGAACGTGACGGTTGACTCATGGCTCGTTTCCCTCCCGTCCGGCGAGACGGCGGTGGCGCGGCTTGGATCGAGTACCGAGCAAATGCGGCCCCAAGCTCCCCATACGTCCTGAGGCGCGAGTGAGCTCGCCGGGCGCGGCCGTTCGGCAGTGTACGCGCTCGGACCACGCCCAGAACAGCGCAATGGCAGCGCCGCACCCGGCGACACGGCTGCAAACCGCCGCAGGCGCCAACCGCTGCCGAGGAAGCGGCATCCTCGGCGCCCGCGCCGAGTGTCGGCGATTGTCTGCTCGCGACGGCGAGATCGGGCGCAATGCACCGCGGACGAAACCCACGTGATCGTCGCGATGTGGCGCCGCGAACGCCCCACCCGATTGTCTCCCTCCGTCGCTTGGCACGGCGCTCGCTCTGGGCACGAATCACACGCGGCAGCGAGACGCCGCGCCGCGGCTCTTCCGGCGATTGGCGAACACGAGGCCATTCTCGATGCGATCGTTCTCGACGAATTCCGCGACTACCAGCAACGGCGGCGAGCGCAGCGCAGCCGCCCCGGCGTACGCCGCGTCCCAGTTTCGAGAGCGCCCGAGACGTCAACCGCGAATGCATTCCGATACGCTGGCTGACGCGGCTCGACGTGGAACCCGACCGATGAGTGACGATCCGGCGCAGCTGCACGACGACCGCACGGACACGCTCGCACCTGCAGACCTGTCGCGGAAGCTCGGCACGAACCCGAGCTTGCGCGTGCCGGCGGCGCCGGGCCGCGCCCGTCGCGCGGCGCTGGTGGTGATCCACGGTCACGGCCTGGGCCGTGCGCTCGTACTCGCGCGGGAAGACGCCGTGCTCACGGTGGGTCGCGACCCCGACGCGGCACTCGTGCTCCACGACGCCACGGTATCGCGCGAGCACGCCGAGATCCTCACCGGGCGCGCGCCGCGCGGCGGCCTGGCGGTACGCATCCGCGACCTCGGCGCACGCAATGGTACCTACGTGAACGGCCACCGCGTGCGCGAGACGAGCCTAGAAAGTGGCGACAAGATCCAGCTCGGCGAGGTGATTCTGCGCTTCGAGCTGCTCGACGACCTCGATCTCTCCTATCAGGAGGCGATCGCCGAGAAGGTCGGCGAGGTCGACGTCGATCCCGCCACCGGACTCCAGTCGAAGCGCTTCTATCTGCAGGAGCTACCCGAACGCATCGCGGACTGGCTCGCGCTGAGGCTCACGTATGCCATCGCGGTGGTCGACATCGATCGCTTCAAGGCCGTCAACGACCGCTACGGTCACGAAGCCGGCGATCGCGTGCTCGCCGCCGTGGGCCGCACGATCCGCGCCGAGGTGCGCCGCGCGGACATCGCCGTGCGCTACGGCGGCGACGAGCTCGTGCTGGTCCTGCCTGGCGCCGACCTCTCGGAGGCGCGCATCGTGGCGAGTCGCGTGCGCGCCGCGGTGCGCGCGGACGTGGCACGGCTCACTGGAATCGAGGAGCCCATCACCGTCACCGTGGGCGTGGCAGCACACCTCGGCGACGATTCGTTGGAACAAGTCTTCGCGCGCGCCGACGCCGTGCTGCGCCGAGCCAAGAGCTCGGGCCGCGATCGCGTCGCGTGCGACGGTGACCAATGATCCACGAGCCCGCTCCACGCGCATCCGCACTCGACGCGGCCCCATCCTGCACACCGCAACGTGACACCCGGAGAACAGCCATGATCGTTCCCGCACTCAGCCACGACGAATTGGTCGACATGATCCTCGATGCCACCGACCGACCCGAACGTCGCCACCATCGCCGCCGTCGCGTCCGACGCCTGGTGCGCGTGCACACCGACGCCGGCGAGTGGCGCGCTCACACGGTCGACTTGAGCGCCGGCGGCATCTTGCTCGAGCTCACCGACGAGGCCCTTCCCGCGGTGCCAGCCAAGCTCGAGGTCACATTCGGAGTGCCTGGCACCGATCGCCAGATCACGCTGGACGCGCGACCGGTGCGCCTCCTGGCATCGGCTTCGGGTACGCGACCACCACCGCTCGTGGCGGCAGTGTTCCTGCACCGCGACGCGGATTCCGTGCACGAGCTGGAGACGGCCCTGGCCGAGTGGCACCCCGCGGAGAACGCGACCGACCACGCCGCCTGACGCGCACTTGGCTCGCGCCACGCTTCCGGCGCTCTCGCTGCGTGCGCTAGTGTCGGCCCCGTCCAAGGAGGACGGGGCTCGGAATGCAGCGCATGCGATGGGGCTTCACGCTGGCGGCGATTTGCGTGCTCGGAGCCACGGACTGCGCCGATGACGCAGCTCGCCGCGCACCCGGCGCCTTCCGTTTCACCGGTTTGATCGAGGGGTTCTACGGCGCCCCGTATGCGGCCGAAGACCGCGTCGCGCTGATCCACGTGCTCGCCGAGAGCGGGCTCGACCACTACTTCTACGCTCCCAAGACGGACCCGTATCACCGCTCGCGGTGGCGTGAGCCCTACCCCACCGATCAGCTCGCCGCCCTCGGAGAGCTGGCGCGCGCCGGCGACCGCGTCGGCGTGACGCTGACCTTCGCGATCTCACCCACCGACATCGTGTTCTCCGAGCCGGCCGACGTCGCTGCCCTCCTCGTCAAGCTCGACGCCGTGCGGGACGAGGGAGTGCGCTCGTTCACGGTCTCGTTCGACGACACGCTGCCCTGGTTCGCCGATCCGCGCGATCTCGCGCGTTACGGTCTCGACCTCGCTGCAGCGCACGCCGAGCTGGTGAACGGTGTCCTCGCGCACCTGCGCGAGACCGATCCAACGGCGGAGCTCTTCTTCACGCCGATGGACTACAACGGCACCATCCAGCCGTACAGCTTCCGCCTCGGCGAACGCCTCGATCCGAGCATTCCGGTGTTCTGGACCGGTCCCACGGTGTACTCGCCGACGATCGACGCGGCTTACATGTCCGAGGTCGCTGCTGCGATGCGCCGGCCGCCGCTCCTCTGGGACAACTTCCCGGTCAACGACGCGCTCTACGCGTTCGAGCTGCACCTGGGCGAGTACCTTGGCCGCGGTCCCGCGCTCGAAGGCATCCTCGACGGCATCATCCTCAACACGATGATCGAGCCGCGCGCCTCGCAGGTCGCGCTGCGCCAACTCGGCCGCTTCGTCGCCGCCCCCGATGGCTACGACGCTCCGCGCGCATGGCGCGCATCGCTCGAGGCCACCGCGCCGCACTCGCCCGCGTTCGTGCTCTTCGCCGAGCAGAGCCGCGCGAGCCCGCTGAGCCGCATCGATGCGGTCGAGCTCGAGCGGACCGTGGACGCCTTCTACGACGCCTTCGATGGCGACGACGACGCTTTCGAGGCGAGCGCTCGAGCGCTGCGAACCCTCTTCGACTCGTTCGCGGGGATTCGCACCAACCTGGTCACGGAGGTCGCCGACGAACGCCTGCTCGCGGAGATCGAGCCCTGGATCGCGCGCCTCGAGTCGCTGGGCGCCATCGGCCGCACCGGGCTGGACCGGATCGTCGCCGCCCGCGCCGCGCGTCCGGATCGCGCGGCGGCGCTCGCGATCAAGGCACTCGCCGTCCAAAGCGAGCTCGATCCCCACCGCATGTGCGGCGCCGCCGTCGCCCGCTTCCTGAGCGAAGGCGCCGACCGAGTGGCGCGTTGAACTTTCCCCGACGCGCTCATCCGCGCTGGATGAGCTCGATCTTGTAGCCGTCGGGGTCTTCGACGAACGCGATGACGGTGGTGCCGTGCTTCATCGGGCCGGCTTCGCGGGTGACCTTACCCCCGCGCTTCTTGATCTCGTCGCACGCGGCGTAGGCGTTCGGCACCTCGAGAGCGATGTGGCCGAAACCGGTGCCGAGGTCGTACTTCTCGACGCCCCAGTTGTGAGTGAGCTCGATCACGGCGCCTTCGCTTTCGCTGCCGAAGCCCACGAATGCGAGCGTGAACTGGCCCTCGGGATAGTCGTGCTTCCGCAACAGCTGCATGCCGAGCACGTCGGCGTAGAACGCGAGCGAGCGGTCGAGATCGCCCACGCGGATCATGGTGTGCAGAATGCGCATCGCGTCGTCCTCTTCGGGTGGCTCGACCACCGGCGCGGGGTGGAGGCCTGAGTGTACGTCGCGGGTGGCCGAACGTCCGGCGTCACGGCTGCGCCGGTTTCACGGCGGGCAACAGCACCTCGAACGTCGAGCCCTCTCCGGGCGCGCTCGTCACCGCGATGTAGCCACCGTGGTTCTTGACGATCCCGTACGTCGCGGCGAGCCCCAGACCGCGCCCCTGGAACTTGGTGGTGAAGAATGGCTCGAACACGCGCGCCACGGTCGCGGCATCCATGCCCACACCGTCGTCTTGGATACGGAGCGACACGTGCGGTCCCGGCCGCAGCCCCGGGCTCACGGCGGCGCGAGCGGCGTCGACGTGGAGGTTCCGCGTCTCGATCCGGATGTGGCCGCGCTCGCCCACCGCTTCGACCGCATTGATGCAGAGGTTCACCACTACTTGCCCCATCTGAGTGGGATCCGCCTCGACCAGCCACGGGTCGGGTGCAAGCGTGATCTCGATCGCGATTCCCCGTGGGATCGAGCGGCGCTGAAGCGTCAGGCTCTCCTGCACGATCTCGCTCAAATCCACCAGCAACGAACGCGACTTCCCGCCGCGAGCGAACGCCACGAGCTGCTTGGCAAGATGGCCGCCGCGCCGCGCCAGCTCGGAGATCTCGTCGATCATCTCGAGGTCCTCGTCACGCCCGGCGAGGTTCTGCCGTAAGAGCTCGGTGTTGGTGAGGACCACGGCCATGAGGTTGTTGAAGTCGTGGGCGACCCCACCGGCGAGCGTGAGCGTCGCCTCCATGCGTGACGCGGCCACCAATGCCGCTTCCGCACGCTTGCGGCGTGTGATGTCGCGGACGACGCCGGTGAAGAGCCGGCGTCCGTCGGTCTTGAGCGCGGTCACCGACAGCTCGATCGGGAACGTGGTGCCGTCCTTGTGACGGCCCACGCCCTCGCTGAGCGTGCGCAGCCCGCGTCGCAGATACCAGCGCAAGAGACCCTCGGCTCGCCCCTGGATCTCGTCGGGCATCAGCACCTGGACGCTCCGTCCCACGACCTCGTCCGCGGTGTAGCCGAAGGTCTGCTCGGCCGCCGGGTTGAACGAATGGATGCACCCGCTGGCGTCGATGGTGATGATCGCGTCGAGCGCGTGCTCGACGATCGCCCGCACCCGCTCCTCGGTACGCTTGCGCTCGGTGATGTCCTCGGCGATCCCGGCGATGCGGTAGACCTGGCCACGTTCGTTCCGCACCGGGAACGCACGGTCGCGGACCCAGCGCAACGAACCGTCGGGGCGTACCACGCGATACTCCTCGTCGTAGTTGCCGCGCACCTGATCTTCGAGCGCCGCGCGCCGCACGCGCGCGCGATCCTCGGGATGAATCGCATCCACCCAAGTGAGCGCGGATTCGTAGAGGTCGCGCCTGGGGCGACCCCAGATCACCTCGTAGGCCGGGCTCACGTAGAGAATCCGGTCCTTGGTGATGCTCGTCATCCAGAACACCTCGTCGATGTTCTCGGCGAGCTGCCGGAAGCGTTCCTCGCTCTCCGCCAGCTCGGCGGCGCGACGCGTCTCTTCGGTGATGTCGCGCGCCAACCCTTCGGCGCCGACCACGGTGCCGTGCTCGTCGCGGATCGGGAACTCGGAAACCTCGAGCCAACGGCGGCTACCGTCCTTGTGGAAGAACTCGACCAGGAACGGGGGCGGCGTGCGCCCCTCGTTGGTGATCTCCTGCTGGCGCTCCGCTTCCACGTTCACCGGGTTGTCGGTGAGCAGCTCGCGCACGTGGCCGATGATCTCGTCGGGCTTGTAGCCGACGACGAACACCGAAGATGGCGCGGTGTACGTGAATCGACCGTCAGGACGCCGCGCGTAGATCAGGCGATCGTGAAGGCTCTCCACGAGCCGGCGGTAACGCGCCTCGCTACCGAGCAACGCGGCCTCGGCACGGAAGCGTTCTTCCTGCGCACCGATTGCTCCAGCGAGCACCGCGAGCAGCTCGCGATCCTCGCCCGTCGGATTGCGGTCCTCGTCGTAGCCCACGAGCAGCACGCCCACGGCTACGCGCTCTGCCCTCACGACCTGCGCCACCAGCGTGTGCAGCCGCACGTCGCGCACCAGCGGATCGGTCGCGAGGAATCCCGACGAACCGAGCTTGCGCAGCACCACGCGGTCCTCGCCTTCGAGCTCGATGAGCTCGCCGGCGATCGTGCCCTCCAGCGGTTGGTCCACGGGATGCCCCGCCGCGACGTTCCAGCTCCCGGCGGTCACCAGCCGCCCACCCTCGATGCGCTGGAAGACCGCACACGTACCACCCAGCGTCTCGCCAGCCACCACCGTGATGCGCTGTAGGTTGGAGCGCACGTCGGCACCCAGCCCCGCCAGGCAGCGCGTCACCGCGCCGAGCCGCGCCTCGTTGTGGCGGCGCTGGTCGATCTCGAGCTCTAGCCGGCGGTTGGCAGCACCGAGCTGATCGGTGCGCGACGACGCCACACGCTCCAGCTCGTCGCGCGCTGCGCGCAGCGCACGCGAGGCCCGCTCCTCGTCGGTGGCATCGAGCGCCACACCGATCGCACCGTGGATCGCCCCTCTCGGATCGCGAAGCGGTTCCACGTACGAGAGGTACGTGCGATCGCGCCAGAGAAATTCGTAGCGCGACGGGAGACCTTCGACGGCGCGGCGATGCGCAGCGATGACCGGATGATCCGGGTCGTCGGTGCCGAAATAGTCGTAGAGAGAGAGCCCGGTCACCTGGTCGGGCGTGAGCTCGAGGTTCGCGAGCCCGGCTCCACCCGAGGACGCGAACCGAAGGTTGCGATCGACCGACCACAAGACGCCCGGAAGCTGCTCCAGGAGCGCACGCAGACCCGCCACCGAGGCTTCGAGCTCGGCGATGCGCTCAGTGCGCGCCGCGAGCTCGCGCTCGAGGGTGGGGACGGGATCGACTCGATCGCTCACGACGCGCTCGCGGGCCTCGCGACCATTCTCCCACACAACGCCCGCGCACCCTCAATCACGTCGCGGAGCGCTGACCTTCGGACGGCGATCTCGCAACGGTCACACATCCGGTGTGCGCCTCACCCTACCTTGATGGAGCCGAGATGCGCGGCATACCATGACGAGGCGATGCGAAAGTGGCTCCACCTCGCCGTACTGTCGCTGGCCATCGCGCTCGAGGGCTGTGCGACGCAGCAGGGCACCGGTACGGCGCCGCTCAGGGGGCTGGCCTCCTACACCCAAAACGGCGTGCGCTACACGCCGGTCAAGAACTGGGAGGGCTTCAGCGAAGACGGCATCGCCTCGTGGTACGGCCCGCCCTACCACGGTAGGAAGACGGCGAGCGGCGAGGTCTTCGACACCTATGCGGGGTTCACGGCCGCGCACAAGACGCTGCCGTTCAACGTCTGCGTGAGCGTGCACAACCTCGACAACGGCAGCAGCGTGATGGTGAAGGTCAACGACCGCGGCCCCTTCGTGAAAGACCGAATCATCGATCTCTCGAAGATTGCCGCGGACACCGCAGGCGTGACCAAGAAGGGCATCGCCAAGGTGCATCTCGAGGCGATCGGGCTCGCGAACGCAGACGGCTCGTGCCAGGGGGCGCCCGGCGTATCCCCGTGGGCTAAGATCCGCGGGTTCCTCGCGCGGCTCTTCTGAGCGACTGCGCGGGATGCGAATCCGAACGGCCGTTTCCCCCGAGCACGACGAGCCGATCCGCCCTCGCCCGTGACGATCATGCGCCGATCCCTTCGCATGCGTGCCGCCGCGGCGGTAGCGCTGGCGATGGGGATCGCCGTGGTGCTCTGGCTCACGTGCGTCGGCGCCGCACGCGCGCAGTTCCCTGGCACCGAATCCCCACCAGCGAGCGGCGCAGCCGCGCCCGATCGCGCGCGCGCGGCGGGGGGCGACGTGGCCCCGGCGTCAGACCAGCCGGCCGGCGAGGGGGCGCTCCGTTCGGGCGGTGCCTTCCCGGGTGTGGATCCGCTACCGCCACGCACCGACGACAAAGAGCTCGCGAACAAGCGAGACGGCCTGCTCGCACTCCTGCGCAGCATCCGCAAGCGCGAGGCCGAGCTCGACCAACGCCGCGCCGACCTCGCCAACCCCCGCTACGAGGGCCGCCGGGAAGAGATCGAAGCGCAGATCAAGAGCCTCGACGCTGACCTCGACGTCATGGACCGCCGCTTCAAGGAGCTCGCATCCGGCGTGGACGTCGACGTCGAATCGCACACCGAGCTCGAGTTCAATTGGACCAAGGAAGTGAAGGAGCTGCTCGGTCCGGCGATCAACGAGCTCAAGCGCGTGACCACCCGCCCCCGCGAGATGGATCGTTTGCGCCGCGAGATCGACATGCTCGGCGAGCGGCTCAAGACCATCGAACGCGCGCAAGAAAACCTGAACCGCTTCCTGCAGCGCTTCCCCGACCCCGAGCTCGCCGCACCGCTCGGGGAGCTCGTCGCCGAGTGGGAGACACGCCATCAGGAAGTGGGCGCCGAGCTGACGTACGACACCAACCGCCTCGAACGGATGCGCAGCGAGCGGCACAGCCTCTCCAGCACCGTCGAGAACCTGGTCGGCATCTTCTTCCGCAGCCGCGGACGCAACCTCATCCTCGCCGTGCTCGCGCTCATCGCGTTCTGGGTGGTGTTCCGCTACTTCCAGACGTGGGTGGAGAAGCTGAGCCCGTTCCACCGTCGCGGGCGTACCGCGACCATTCGGGTCTTCAACCTCGTCTACGCGCTCTTCACCGGCCTCGGCGCCGTCGTCGTCTTCCTGTACGTGCTCTATCTGGTGGGCGACTGGGTGCTGCTCACCATCACGGGCCTGTTCTTGTTCGGAATCGCCTGGGCTTCGAAGGCGGCGCTGCCTCGGTTTTGGGAGCAGATGATGCTGCTCCTGAATCTGGGTGCCGTGCGCGAAGGCGAGCGCGTCGTCTACAACGGCCTTCCCTGGCGGGTGGGCACGCTGAGCTTCTACACCCACCTAGAGAACCCCGAGCTCGACGGCGGGGACATCCGGCTTCCCATCCGTGCGGTGTTCGGGCTCACCTCACGGCTCTTCGCCGCGGATGAACCGTGGTTTCCCACCCACAAGGGCGAATGGCTGCTGATCGACGACCAGCCCGCGCAGGTGATCCAGCAGACCCCGGAGATGGTGGTGCTCAAGTTCCTGGGCGGCGCGGAGCGCACGCTGGCGGCCGCGGCGTTTCTCGGCACGAACCCGACGGTACTGTCGCGGGGCTTCCGGCTGAGCGCGGCGTTCGGCCTCGACTATCGTCACCAGGCGGAGGCGACCTCCGCGATCCCAGCCACGCTCGACGCCTTCGTCCGTCGCGGCCTCGAAGAGGCCGGCTACGGCCCCTCGGTACGCCGGACGATCGTCGAACCCCAGGATGCCGCCGCTTCTTCCCTCGATCTCGCGGTGCAGGTCGACTTCGCGGGCGACGTGGCGGATCGCTACTCGACGCTGGCACGACTGATCCGAAAGCTCTGCATCGAAGCCGCAAGCACGAATGGTTGGACCATCCCGTTTCCACAGCTCACGATTCACCGTGGCGATTCGCGCGCAGCGAGAAGTTCCGGAGGCAACGATGTTCCATCCCGGCTGGCGTGAGCGGGCGCTCGCGGCGCTCGCCGCGGACCCGTTCGATCTCATCATCGTGGGCGGAGGCATCACGGGCTCGGGCATCCTGCTCGACGCCGCGCAACGCGGCTTGCGGGTGCTGCTCGTCGAGTCGGGCGACATCGGCTCCGGCACCTCCTCTCGCTCCTCGAAACTGGTGCATGGTGGCCTGCGCTACCTGAAGCAGATGCAGTTCCGGGTGACGCGGCTCTCGTGCGCGGAGCGCGATCGCATGGTGGACCTGAACCCGCACCTCGTGGAACCCATCCGCTTCCTCTATCCCGCACGGCGCGGCGACAAGATGCCTGGGTGGACCGTGGACCTCGGGCTGTGGATGTACGACCGCCTCACCAGCCGTCCCGAGAAGCACACGCGGCTCGAGGCCGAAGAGCTCGCTGCGCAAGCGCCGGGGATCGACCTGAAGGGACTCGATCGCACCCTCGCGTATGCCGATGCCCGCACCGACGACGCGCGGCTCACGCTCGCGGTCGCCGCCACGGGCCTCGCGTTCGGCGGCCTGGTCCTCACGCGCGCAGAAGTGCTCGCGGGAATCGACGACGCCGAAGGCCGCATCAGCGGTGTGAAACTGCGCGACCTCGAAACCGGTGCCGAGCACGAGGTGCGCGCGCACGTGGTGGTGAACGCCACCGGCCACTGGACCGATCGGCTGCGCGAGCGTTTTGGCCTCGAGGGCCGGCGGGTACGCCCCTCGCGCGGCTCGCACCTCATCTTCTCGCACGAGCGGCTGCCAGTCCGCGCCGCCGTCGGCTTCATCTCGCCAGACGACGGCCGACCACTGTTCGTGGTGCCGCATCCGGAAGGCGTGCTCGCCGGGACCACCGACCTCTACCACGAGGGCGACCTCGACGATCCGCGTCCTAGCCGCGAGGAAGCCGACTACATCCTGCGCGCCGTGCAAGCACAGTTCCCGGAGCGCAACTTGAGCGCTGCAGACGTCGTCGCGACCTACTCAGGGCTCAGGCCGATCCTCGACACGCACGCCGACAATCCATCGGAGGCCACCCGCGAGGAGGCGATCTGGGAAGAACGCCGGCTGCTGTCCGTCGCCGGCGGCAAGCTCACCACGTGGCGCACCACCGCCGCCGAGGCCGTGGACGCAGCGCTCGACCTGCTCCCCGACGAGCGCGCTCGGTTGGCGGGTCCGTGTCGCACCGACGGCACTCCGCTCGTGGGCTTGGCGCCCCGGGACCTCGACGCCTCTTTGGTGGCGGCCCACGGCTTGAGCGCATCGATCGCGAGCGCCATGGCACGCCGTCTCGGCGCGCGAGCCTGGCTCGCGTGCGCCGGCGCCGACGCAGACGCGCTGGCACCGTTGCTTCCCGAGACCGATCTCAGCGCCGCCGAGGTTCGCGCGCACGTGCGCTTCGGCGGCGTGGTGCGCCTCGAGGACGTGCTGCTGCGGCGGGCGCGCGTGGGCGTGTGGCAACCCACGCTCGCAGCAGCGCTGGCGGCGAAGGTCGCGCCGTTGCTCGCGCGCGAGCTCCACTGGAGCGCCGCACACACCGCCGTGGAGCTCGAGCGCTGCGAGGCCGCCCTGGCCTCCTGGACCACCCGCGGCGTGATGTGACCGGCGTGCTCGCGCACCTCGGGACGAGCGCGGGGCAGCGCACCACGCTCGCCCGCCCTACTCCCGGGCGGCCCACCGGACCACCGAGTCCCCGGCGCCACGGCGCCCCGGGTCGCTCGCCTCTTGGTTTCCCCAAGCATTGGGATCATTTTGGACGAATCGAGCAGCATGCGAGAGACTCACCGAGAGTCGCGGCATTCCAGTCACGCCTGGCACGCACGCGCGCTTTGCGTCCATGCAGGATTCCGCCGATCCAACGGCATCTTTGCCTTCCTCGCGAAGCGAGATCCCACCCGAAGTCGATCGCCTGATTCGCGCGCTCGCGGCCAGTGAAGACCGGCTGCGATCGGCGATGGACAGCTCGCCCATCGGTATGGCGATCGTCGCCACCGATGGGCACTTCCTGAACGTCAATCCTGCACGATGCTCGGCTACGCACGAGACGAGCTGCTCCGCTGCAACGTCCAGAAGCTCACGCACTCCGACGACCTGGCGCCCGATCTCGCGCAGGTGCGCCGGCTGTTGGCGGGCAAGGCCGATTCGTACGAGCTGGTGAAACGCTACGTGCGTGCGGACGGCAAGGTCGTCTACGCGCAGCTCAACGTGTCGCTGGTGCGCGATCCGAGCGGACGGCCCCTCCACTTCTTCTCGCAGATCCAGGACATCACCGAGCGGTTGCGGGCGGAGCGTGAGCTGCGCGACACCAACACCAAGCTCACGCTCGCGATGGACATCGCGAAGCTCGGCTATTGGGAGTACGACGTCGCGAGCGACCGGTTCACGTTCGACGATGACTTCTTCCGGATCTTCGCGACTTCCGCGGAACGCGAGAGCGGCCGGGTCGTTTCGCCGGAGGAATACGCACGGCGCGTCCTTCCCTCGGAAGCCGCGCCCCTGGTTCGACGTGAGATCGCGGCCGCCTGCGCATCCAGCGATCCCCACTACCGCCGGCGCATGGAGCACCCCATCCGTCGCGCGGACGGATCCCTCGGTGTCATCCAGGTCGAGATCCGTGTGGAGCGCGACGACTCCGGCCGTGTGACGCGCACCTACGGCGCCAACCAGGACGTGACCGAACGGCATCTCGCCGAGCGCGCCTTGCGCGAAAGCGAGGAGCGCCTCCGGCAAGTCGTCGAGAACATCCAGGAGGTCTTCTGGATGACCGACGGCAACCACACGACCGTGCTCTACGTGAGCCCCAGCTTCGAGCGGACCTGGGGTCGCACGCGCCAGCGCCTCTACGCCGATCCAAACCTGTGGATCGACAGCATTCATCACGAGGACCGAGAACGCGTGCGCGCCGCCCTCGACACGATGTGGGTCGACGCGGTGTTCGAGATCGAGTACCGCATCGTGCGAACGGACGGTTCGATTCGCTGGATCCACGATCGAGGCACGGAGAGCCGCGACGCAGGCGGCCGAGTTCAGCGCCGCGTCGGTGTTGCCGAGGACATCACCGAGCGACGCCGCGCCGAGGCCCAGTTCATCCAGGCACAGCGCCTCGAGGCGATCGGGCGGCGCGCGGGTGGTGTCGCTCACGACTTCAACAACATCCTGGGCGCTTTGACGATGCTCACCGAAGAAATCGCCAGCCTGCCCAGCACGAACAGCGAAGCGCGCGAGCGCACCGACGACATGACGCGTGCACTGGAGCGGGCCGCGGACCTGAGCCGACGACTTCTCGCCTTCAGCCGTCGCCAGGTCATGCAGACCAAGCCCATCGACCTCAACCTGGTCGTCGGGGACCTGGCGAAGATGATGTGCCGCATCCTGGGCGAAGACATCGGGCTCGAGCTGCGGCTCCACACCACGGCACTGGTGATCCACGGCGACGCCGGCATGATCGAGCAAGTTCTCATGAATCTGGCGGTGAACGCGCGAGATGCCATGCCCGTCGGCGGTCGGCTGGTGGTGGAAACGGCCTTCGAGACGATCGTGCCACCGGCCGCCGCACCACCCAGCGACGTATCGGTCGAGTGCGCGCGCATCCGTGTGAGCGACACGGGATGTGGCATTCCCGAGGACGACCTACCGAGCATCTTCGAGCCGTTCTTCACCACCAAGGAGCTCGGCAAAGGCACTGGCCTGGGGCTGGCGACGGTGGCGAGCATCGTGCAGCAACACCGCGGAAAGCTGCGCGTGACGAGCCAGGTCGGACGCGGAACCACGTTCGACGTGCTGCTGCCGCGACTCCACGCCGCAGCCCAGAACGATCTGGCGCAGGCGTGCTCCACGGCGGCGTTGCGCGGCCGAGAGACGGTGCTGGTCGTCGAGGACGAGGCCGACATGCGCCGCATTCTGTCCCGCGTGCTCATGCACCACGGCTATCGCGTGATCGAGGCGACTTCCGGGCCCACTGCGCTCGGTTGCTGGCAGCGCGCCAACGGTGCGATCGATCTGCTCGTCAGCGACGTGGTCATGCCCGAGGGCATGTCGGGGCTCGATCTCGCCGCCGCGTTGCGAGAGCTAGCGCCGGCACTCAAGGTCATCTTGACCAGCGGCTACAGCGCGACGCTGGCGGGCCGCGAGCTGGGGCAGGAACACGGCTACCACTTCCTCCAGAAACCGGCTCGACCTCACGATATCCTGTCACTCGTGCGCGCAGTCCTGGACGGCAGTCGACCGACCTGACGGCACGACCCTCGACCGACGATCGCTCGTACTAGCCTGCATCATTCACGAACGTCGCGCTGCGGCCGCGACGAAGCGCGGCCCTCCACGCGTCTCGTACGAGCGAACCGATGGAGGGCACGGGGCCTGCGGCCCCTGCTCCGTCGGCGCCGTCGTGGCGCGCTGAATAGATCGGGCTAGGCCCTGAGCGAGCGCATCGAAAGCGGATGCCCAGTTGCCAGGGTCGAGAACGGCACGCGTCAGCGGCGCGCCGACGAGCGTAGCGAGTCGAATTGGGAGAGGGGCACCGCGAAAGAGACGCGCGTTCTTGCGGGGCGGGGACTCGAGAAGCCCGCCGAGGCAAAATCCGCTCGCCCCGAAGTGAGCGCATCGCGCTCACTTCGGGGCAACGTCATCCGCCGCGGACCGAGCGCGCCCACGCGACGTAGCGCTCGAGGCCCTCACGCAGGCCGATCGCGGGGGCGTAACCCGTGAGCTCGCTCACCTTGCCGAGATCGGCGAGCGAGTCGCGCACGTCACCCGCACGAGACTCGACGTGCTTGGGCGCGATGCGGGTGCCGAGGATCTCCTGAATGTGCCCGAGCATCTCGAGGAGGCTGGTGCGCGTGCCCGCAGCGACGTTCATCGCCTCACCCGCCGCCCGCGGCGCTTCGAGCGCACGCAGATTCGCGTCGACGACGTTGGCGATGTACGTGAAATCGCGTGTCTGCCCGCCGTCGCCGTGGACCTCGGGCGGATTCCCGTCGAGCAGCGCGAACACGAATTTGGGGATCACCGCCGCGTACTGCGACGTGGGATCCTGCCGCGGCCCGAACACGTTGAAGTAGCGCAGGCACACGGTCTCGACGCCATAGAGCTCGAAGAAGAGCCGCGCGTAGACCTCGCCAGCGAGCTTGGTGAGCGCGTACGGAGAGCGCGGGTTGGTGGGCATGCTCTCGTGCTTGGGCAGCGTCGGCGAGTTGCCGTAGACCGACGACGACGACGCTTGCACCATGCGTCTGACTTTCGCGTCGCGCGCCGCTACCAGCAGGTTGAGCGTGCCGTCCACGTTGGCGGCGTTCGAACCGATGGGATCGCGCACCGATCGCGGAACGCTCGGCAAGGCCGCCTGGTGGAGCACGCCTTCGATGCCATCGACGGCCCGCCGGCAGGTTTCGATGTCGACCAACGAGCCTTCGATCAGCTCGTAGCGATGGGCGGGGGCGCCCGCGCTCACCAACGCCAGGTTTTCGCGCTTGCCCGTCGAGAAATCGTCGAGCACCCGGACGAAGTGCCCGTCGCCGAGCAAGCGCTCGACGAGATGCGAGCCGATGAAACCCGCGCCGCCCGTGACCAGAACGCGCATCACGCGTCCTCGCCGGCGACGAGCTTCCCGAGCTGGCCCTGGATGTCGAGCATGCGTAGCTCCTCGTAACCGCCGATGGCACGCTCGCCGATGAAGATCTGCGGCACCGTACGCCGGCCGGTGGTCTGCCGCAGCCAGGCGCGGAGCTCGTCGTTGCCCGAAGTGTCGACTTCCTCGAACGCGATGCCACGCGTCTTGAGAAGTTGCTTGGCGGCGGTGCAGAAGCCGCACCAATCGGATGTGTAGACCTTGACCGGTTGCATCGGATCCCTCGCGAGCGGAAATGGCAAGGTAACAGCGGTCGTCGCCACCCGTCTCGCGATTCCAGCGTGGCTCGGCGGGCGCAGGACACGCGGCGCGGCGCGGCCGATCGCGTTCCACGACGAATTGTGGGATGAACGTCGTCCCCGCGCGGTAACCCGAGGAATGCACACATGGGCGAGCTGGTGGTCAAGATCGTTTTCATGGCGCTGGCGCCGGTCGCATTCACCATCGTCGGTTTGCGCGATCCATCGCTCCGGCGATTGCGGGCATGGTCGATCGCTCTCGTGGTCGTCGGCGCAATCGCGCTCGGGTTCGCGTTCTTCGCACCGAGAGAGGTGCGTCCACTGGTGACGCCGTTCCTTCTGCTCTCGCCGTCGGCGCTCGCGACCTTGGGCGTGCTCAGCCGCTCACCGGTGCGATCCCGCAAGGCGTTGGCGATGGTCCTCGGCCCCCTCACCTACCTCGCGATCTGGTTCGCCGGTTTCGTCGTCTGCATCACCACCGGCTTCATCGGTGGCTGACACGCCGCGCCACGCCATCGGCGCGCGCGGAAGCGTTGCGGCAGAAGCGATCGAACGGACGAATCGCGGGGTAAGGGCGATGCCGGGGTGCCAGGAGCAATCCGCGCTCTCGGCTCGCAACCGAAGGGCGATACGGGGGGCTCGGGATTCAGCCTCCGAGATTTCCAGCGTGGGGGCGACGGTGGAACGAAGCGGTCGAGCAGCGGCAGTTGCGGTACTCCTCGCGCTCGCGACGCACGGCCTCGCGAGCACGGCAGCGGCGGGGAGCTCCATCGGCTACGTCAGCCAGCCAGGGGACTAGTTCGGGCAGGGCCAGACCAAGAGCTACACGGAGGCGGACGGTACGTTCACGTCCACGACGGGAACCGACAACGGAGCCCACATCGCATTCGACCACGCCAGCAACTTCAGCATCTGGTGGAACGTCGATCGGGAAGCGCCCCATTCCGATCGACTGGCCGTGGGGTCGTACGAGAGCGCCACGCGCTACCCGTTCCAGGACCCCGCGAATCCGGGACTCGACTTCTCCGGCTCCGGCCGCGGCTGCAATCAGCTCAGCGGCAGCTTCGCGATCTCGCAGATCCGGTACGACTGGTTTGGCAACGTCGTTCGGCTCGGTGCGACGCTCACCCAGCACTGCGAGAACCAGACGCCAGCGCTCTTCGGCAACGTGAACTACCAATTCGGCACCGTCGGGCCGATGCCCCTCGGACATCAGAACGTGCTCGTGAGCTGGCGCAATCGCGTCCAGGAGCTCACCCGTGCCGGCACGCTCGTGAAAACGGTGCCGATCCTGGGCGGGACCGAAAAGCCGAACGACAGCGAGGTCGCGCGCGATCTGATTCGCGACAGCGCTGGGCGACTGCACGTTTACACCGGCACGTACTCACCGGTGCTCGACTCGCTGGTGCCGGCGAGCGGCGCGTGGATCGCGATGCACGAGCACCTCTCTCCGGATCCGACGGCGGAGCCTCTCCCGGCGAGCGGACGCCGCGCGCCAGACGACATCACCCGTCGACCCGCTCCCGGCGTTTGCACGCCGTTCGCGGATGCGGCGGGTGGATCGGACGTTACGAGACGTTCGCGCCGATGCGATGACCACCGTTCGAGGGATGCGTGGCAGATTCGGTTCGAGACTCGGCGCCCCCCGTTGCGGCGTCGTCACTCGAGTGCGTGGGCAGCGCATCCATCACACGCTCACGCAGCTCGCTTCGCATCTGCGGCCCCGACTTCGGCGTGAGCAGGATCGCCAGGCTCGCGCCGACGATCGCACCAGCGGCGACGAAGCCGAGCGCTTGGATCACGTCGGCGGAGACGGATCGCCGTGTCTCCAAGCCGAGCGCGGCGAGCACCTCGTGACGGTTCGGGAGCTGTCCGATCAGATTCGATGCAGTTCGTTCGACGTTCATGGGTCGTTGATCCTCGTCAGCTTTCGCTGCGGTGTGATCGATCAGTGGTGATCGACGAAGGTTGATCCCGGCTTGGCGCTGGGGCGCTCACGTCAGCCACTTCGCTGCCGTGCGCGCCCCACGTCGTCCAAGAGCAATCGAGTGAAGGCCTGACCGCCCATCTGGCGTAGGCCGAGGCCGACGGCGAGCGTGACGACTCTCAACGGCAAGCCGCCACCCAGCACGTAACCGAGACCGGCCGCGCTCAAGAGAGTGGTGTAGAGGCGCTGGTCGAGCTGATCACGCACGAGCGCTCCACACGCTCCCACCACGTCTCCGACGTGGGTGGCGAGCAGGTTGGCCTCGTCACGCAACCGCTCTCCTTGCTCGAAAAATCCCTCGGCCGGCGGGTCTTGGACGTGACCGTTGCCACGCTGCGGCCGCGGCGAATCCGCCGCTGCGGCGTTGCCCGAACGTGCGTCCGGCCGAGTCGAGCCCGCTGTTGTGTTCGTCATGAAGGGGTGCCCTCGCGCAAGGCGCTCATCGTCTAGAGATGAGTCGGCCAAGAAGAAATCCAATCAAGGTCGCGCCGCCGAGCGCCAGCAGAGGATGCTCGCGGGCCAGCTCCTTCAGCGCACGATCGTTACGCACGATGCCATCCCGAGCGGCCAGCAACGCGGGTGCGAGGGACGCAACTGCGCGATCGAGCCGCTCGCCGGAATGGCCCGGCACCTCGCCGTTCACGGGTGAGTTCATCATGAGACCGAGCTCCACTCCGGGGCCCTCAACGGAGCCCCATGTAAACGCCGAGCACGAAGGCACCGGTGAGCCAGGGGTAGGGATGCTCCCCCAGGCGATCTCCGACACTGAGCTCCTTGCGCAGCGCTCGACGAAGCTGCACGACGGCCCGCTCGAACGCCGCCCGATCGCGCGCGGTCCGCGCCGCGAGCTCCTGCCTGCGGTCGATCGTGACTGGCACCGTCGAAGCAGCCATCACGCAACCGTTTCCGTGGGGCTCGTGCGAGCGCGTGAGCTGGCCAGAAACGCTCCGCCGGCGGCGACGTGCATCGTACCGACGAAAGCGAGCGCAACGGGCCACGACCACGCGGGCTCGAGCCACACGAGGACGGCCCCCACGAGGCATACCCAGCCGAGACCGATCAGCATCGCTCCGCAACCCGCGATCGCACCCGTCCGCAAAAAAACCGCCGAGGTCTCACTCGCCTGCAGCGCAAGCAGCTCGATCCGATCGACGACCAAGCGTTGCCCAGCCCCGTACGCGTCTTCGATGCACTCCACGATCGTGGGCGTGATGGGTGGATCAACCGAGTTCATGACGCGCAGAGAACGCAACCTCCGTGCCGGCGGTCGCTTGCAGCGCCGCCACGCCACAGAGGAGTTGCGCGTCGACTCGCGACCACAACGCGACCGACGAGGTCGTCGCTCGGCAACGTGAGTACAACATCGTGTAAGAAAGAGACCGAGAACGCTGACGCGCGGCGATCGAGCAAGCCCACATCGTCGCGGCATTTCGGTTCGAGCTCACGCGGGTCGAGACGCCGGCCGTGCGCGAGCGTGTGGTTGCGCAGCTCGCGAACGTCGACGAGGCGCTGGCCGCCCAGGTGGCGGCTGGCCTCGGCATCGATGTTCCGGCGCCTCTTCCGGTAGCCCTGGCGCGAGAGATCGAACCGGAAGTCGACGTGTCGCCTGCCCTTTCCCTCCGCGCGCACCCCGGCGACGGATCGATCCGTACCCGCCGTGTAGCGATCTTGATCTCCGACGGCATGGAAGGCGAGTCGGCGCGTTCGATGCACGCGGGGCTGGCCGACGCGGGCGCCGTTCCACGTTTCGTGGCAGCGAGGCTGGGCGCGGTGCAGCCGGAAGACGGTGAGGCGATCGAAGCCGAAGCCACGCTCGAAACAGCACCCGCGGTGCTCTTCGACGCGATGATTCTTCCCGGCGGCGCGCGCGCGAACCAGGCATTCGAGAAGGACGGGCACGCGCTCGACTTCGTGAAGGCTCAATACCGACACGGCAAGCCGATCCTGGCGTTCGGCGATGCCGACCGATTGCTCGACTGCGCCGGCATCCGAAGAGCGTCGCCAGAGAACGCGGATCCAGGCGTCCTCGTGTTCGATGTGAGCGACACGCCGCGAGCGCTCACCGCGTTCACCGAGGCCATTGCGCACCACCGGTACTACGAGCGCGAGTCGGATCCACCGCTCGCCTAGGTCACCGCGCCCCGCGCCGAACCGACTGCACGCAATTCGGCCCCTCGACCTCTAAGCCGCCACCGGTCGCGAGGGAGACGACGTGACTCGCTCGGGCACCTGACCATGAAGTCGAGAAGCGAAGCTTTCGAAGAATCTTCAACTCGCCGCGCACGCTGATCCGACTGCAAGCACACACCAGTTCTCCGCGGGGACCTCGCAACACCCCATCGCTACCAAACCGAGTCGGTTGCTGAAGTCTCGAACGTCGAATTCCAGCACCGCCTGACCCGCATTCGAAAACCACACGATCGAGGGAGAGACACATGACTACGAACGCACGTCCCAGCAAGCCCAAGCGAAATGGCGCCACTTCGCGCCCGGACGCCATCCACCTTCTCAAGGCCGACCATCGCGAAGTCGAGCAACTCTTCGAGGAGTTCGAGTCCACCAGCACGCCGAGCGCGAAGAAGAAGCTGGCGAAGAGGATCTGCGCGGCGCTCGCCGTGCACGCTCGGATCGAGGAGACGATCTTCTATCCCGCGGCACACCATGCGCTCGGCAAGGAAGGGGCTGCTCTGCTCGGCGAGGCCGAGGTGGAGCACACGACACTCGAGCGCTTGATCGCCGACATCGAGAAGGACGAGGACGCCGAGCTCTTCGGCGCGCGTGTGAAGGTCCTCGCCGAGTACGTGCGGCACCACGTCAAGGAGGAAGAGCACGAGCTCATGCCGAAGGTGAAGAAGACGGATCTCGACCTGGCGGAGCTGGGCGAGAGGATGGCGGCCGAGAAGGAATCGATCGAGTCCGCGAACGGTCGCGCCAACAGGCGACTCACGGCGCTCGTGGGCGCGCCGCTGGCGCGCGCCTTTCTCAGCAATCCTTCCGTCGAGTGACTCGAACGATCCACTCGCCCGAGGTCTCGGCCTCGGGCGAGTACTCCCGCGGGCGGACGCCGCGCGCCTCGCGCGTGGGTCCGCAACGCTCGGTCAGTCGGAGCGTAGAAAGCTCAGACCGAGGATCGTGGCGACGATGAGGGAGAGAAGCAGGCCGAGCACGCCGACGAGAGTCGTTGCCGGTAGCCCCAGGACGTGCGGTCCACGGGGCTCGATGAGCAGGATCGTCGAGCCGATGCCGGTGGCGAGATAGAAGATCGCGAGCGATAGGCGGTTGAGGGCGCGTTCGTGGGCGCGGGCGGCGCGGCGGGCATCGACGTCTTCGACCCGCACGCTGAGCTCGCCCTTGCGCAGCTTGGAGACGATCGACTCCAGCTCGCGGGGCAGCTTCCGCAACAGATATACGTACGAATCGACCGCGTGGTAGACGCCCTTGAAGAGGTATCCGGGGTCGGTCAGCCGCTTGGTGTAGATCTTGAGCAGGTACGTCCGCATCTCGGTGAGCGGGTCGTACTCGGGGTAGAGCTCCTGGGCGATACCCTCGATGGTTGCGACGGACTTCGCCATCAGCAACAAGTCGGCGGGTAGCGCCACGTGGTGGCGCTGGATGGTCTCGAAGACCTCGGTGATGAAGACCGTGTTGTCGACGTCCTTGAGGGATTGATTGCCGTAGCGGTCGAGAAGCGCC
>CAYVDO010000013.1:28397-41531 GCA_964450125.1 uncultured bacterium | reverse complement strand
TCGTGACCGTCGGCCAAGCCGTCGAGCGCGGCCAGCGACTCGTGGACGTCGAAGCGGCCGGCCGAGATTAGCCCTCGATCACACGCGTACTGGAGCAGCGCACCGCGAGGAACTCCACTGCGCACGGACTCACAAGGCCCCATTCGAAGGCGAATCAGGATCGAAACCGCGGTCGCTGCCATCGAAGAGGTCGCTTCGAGTTCGGGCGCAGGTCTCTCGAAGCGGTCACCTGCGGGCGCGATGTTCGAGTGCCGCAATCAGCTCGCCTCACCGCCTCAGCCGGGACGCGGGCAGTGGGTCCGCGACGAACGCAACTCCGTGAGGAACGCTCACAGGCAGTTCTAGTCCTAGTCGCAAGCTGATGCACTCGCGCCGCCCCGCTCTACGCAGTGCTCTCTCACGCAGACCGAAGGCGGCTTCGGTAGAATCCGCTCGACGCGACGCACCGCGATGTGACAGTCAGTCCTGACTGGCCATGCGGGCGGTCGCTGGAGGGTGGGCGTTAGGCATGCCTGAGGACTTCACCGAGGACGACGTGGTGATCGTCGCCCCTCCTGAGCGACAGTGGCGGCAAAAGTGCGAGCGCATCGCACGAGAACTCGAGTTCACACCCAGGCTGAGCAGCTCGCCTACCACGCTGACGGCGCTGGTCGACCTGATCAGGAGCAACAGCGCCAGCGTATCGCTGCCCGCGTTACTCATCGTCGATGCTGACGCGCGCGCGGCGGGTTCAGACGCGCAATCGCTGCGGCGCTACATCGACCGCGCGCTCACCATGTCGGCACCGCCAGTGCTCGTCGTGATCAGTGCAAGTCCGCACGATGACGCGAACTCGATCGATGTAGACCAGCTGCGGCTCTCGGAGGACCACGCGGGCCGAGTCGACGCCATCAAGGGCAGCGACATCGAGCACTCGCTCAGGCTTGCCCTCGAGGGTCTCAGGGCAAGACGCGACGTCGATGCCGGCGGCACGTCCGGAGCGCTCGACGAGCTCATCGGTGGGTCGCCCACCATGACGACGCTGAAACAGCAAATTGCGCGAATGGCACGGTTTCTACGGGTGGACCGATCTCCTCGTGTCGGCGGCGTGCCTGCAATTCTGCTGGTCGGAGAAACCGGTACGGGCAAGGAGCTCGTCGCCCGCGCGCTCCATGCGCTGAGCCCGCGAGCAAACGAGCCGTTCAAAGCGGTCAACGCCTCCACCTTCCCGGGCGAGCTGATCGCGAGCGAGCTCTTCGGGCACCGCAAGGGCGCGTTCACGGGAGCGGCGGAGCTCCGTCGCGGCGTCATCAAGGCCGCCAAGGCCGGCGTGCTGTTTCTCGACGAGATCGACAAGATGGACCTCGCGCAGCAGGGGAAGCTCATGCGAGCCATCTCGCCGGGCAGGATGCGTGCCGTCGGTGCGGATGAGGAGGAGGACGTCCTTTGCGCGATTGTCGCCAGTGCAAGCCGGCCGGTTGCCGAACTCAAGACACCGGAGGCCTTTCGCGAGGACCTCTTCTACCGCTTGGTGAGAATCGAGATCCCGCCACTCCGGGAACGCAAATCGGACGTCGGACCCTTGGTCGCGCACTTCCTCGGCCGATTACGCGCGCGAGGGGGCGCGGTCCTCGAGGTCGGCGACGTGTTCTCGGTCGAGGCGCTCGCGCTGATGACCGGCTTCGGATGGCCGGGGAACGTACGGCAGCTCGAGACGCTGGTCCAGGTCGCGTACGTCTATCGGACCACGGATTTTGAGCGTCCGCTTTCCGAACGAGACGTCTCCATCCTCTTGTCCGCGGATGAGGTCGCACAGCGCTCCAGGGCCGACTCACTTCCCCCGCCGGACGCCAACCTCTCGACCCTTCTCGAAGCGATGGAGAGATGCGATCGGATCCACGCAAGCACTCGGCGCAATGCCGTGCTGCGCGCGGGTGCGCTGATCGCCTCGGGCGAGATGTCTTCCGAGGCAGCAGCAGAGGCGCTGGAGAAGACCCCTCAGTGGCTCAGGGCGGAGTACAAGAGGTTCACTGGTGCACCACTGCCGAAGCGGGGATCCGCATCCGACGGTCGAAAAGGGCCTGCCGGAACGGCAGGCCCTGAAGGAGTGGACACCGCGCTGACGCATCCGCACGACTCGCTCATCAGCGGTTTCGCGTCACTTCTCCGCGAGATGCGCGGGGACACCTGGGAGCTCAACGAGCCGCCGGGCTACCTCGTGGACGCCGTCTTGGATCATCTGGAGCGCACGGTCGTCGACCAGGGGCTGGCGTCACTCTTGGTCCAGGCGCGGCCCGTCGCTGGCGAGCCTTTCGAGGCGTTCTGGAAAGGCCTTCGTCGAAACCTACTCTCTCGAGGCATCGCCGTTGACGAAGGCGGCGATCCGTACACCTCAGTCGACGTGGCGCTCAAGAACCATCGCGACGCCGTGCTGTTCGTGCTGGACGCCGATCAGGTACTGAAGAATTGCGAAGAGACGTGGGGTAGCGGACACACATGGATCCAGCGGATCTCCGGCCTTTCTTGCCGGGTGTTCCTGGTGGGGACACTGGCCGTCGACGCCATCCTTCAACGCGGGAATCTCAGTCCATCCACTCGGCTCCCGTCCCCGTTTCGACCCAACTGGTGCGACGGATGGGACGCATGGACCCGGCGGGCGATCCAAGAGCGACGGCTGCGAACCGGGCGAGAGACCGCAAAGCTGGTGAGCATGTTGCAAGAGCGTGCAGCTCGGAACCCGTGGATGTTCCTACAGGGACTCGGAGCGCTGCAGCAGGATCCTCGGGAAGCGGAGCTCGCCCGCGCGCTCGCGCGAGCGGAAGGTGTCTTAGCAGAGCAATGGTGGCGAAAGCTCCCGGTTGGGTGGCAAGAGGAGCTGCGGACCTTCGACCGTAGTACGGGGCGCTTGCCCTCGGCGCTGGAGTCGCTCAGAGACCTCGATGTCCTGCGAGCGCAAGGCACGGAGGTCGTCCCCGTGAATCCTCATTGGGCACGGGTGCTGGCGGAGTACCGCGGAACGCGTTCAAGCTGAGCGCAAGTCGCTCCGGGGAATGACTCGATGACCGATGCGCCGGTACGGCGAAATCCCTTTCCGATCGGCGTGCCGGCGTGGGAAGGGAGCGACTTCCTGGGGCGGGTCGCGGAGCTGCGAGAGCTGCGCGAAGCGGTTGCGGACCGAGCGGTGCGGCTGGTGCTGCTCAAGGGTCCGCGCCGCATCGGCAAGACCTCCCTCCTCGAGCGATTCCGCCGCGAGCTCGAATCCACGCCCGACAATGTGCTGCCGATCTATGCCGACGCTCGGCTCTTGATCGAGGAGAAGGACTGGGGGATCACACGGGAGGACGCCACGACGCAGGTGCTGGCGGGGCTCGCCCAGCGGTTCGCGGCGTCCGCCGGAATCCACATCGACACGGGTGGACCGCTCCGGCCGCAGGACTTCGGTTCGCGCATCCTCGCGACGATCGACCAGGTCCGGCCGAATCGTCGCATCGTCGTGCTTATGGACGAGGTCGAGTCCATACGCGACCGGGCACCGGACGCGGTGGCGGATCTGATCGACGCGTTCGAGCGATCGCCCGGATCGCAGCCACCGTTGCTCGTGCTGAGCTGGGGTCGACCGCTCGGCGAAGTCCCCGCACCTCGCCTGACCGAGCGTCTCAAGGCGTCGAAGACGCTGGACGTTGGCCCATTCACCGTCCACGAGACGGAACGCGTCGCTCGCGATGCTCGAGTCGATTACCACTTCGATACGGACGCGCTCGACTTCATCTGGTGGCTGACGCGCGGCCATCCCTTCTACGTGATGGCGATCCACCACGTGATCTATCGCAATCTGATTCTCGAGGAAGCGCCGGCGCACGTCACACCCGAGATCGTGTGGCAACACGTCGAACCCGCATTTCGCGTCATCGACGAGGGATTGCGTCATGCCTGGGGTCAGCTCTCGGAGACGCAGAGCGTGCTGGCGCGCGGCATTGCGGAGCTCACGCACGTCGACCGGCCGTCGGACGACCCTCTCCCCACCGTGACCCTCTCCGGGGTACGCAGCCACCTGCAAGGGCGCCGTGACCGGGAGCGCTTCGAGCTCTCCGAGCTGCGCGAGGCGGCGCACGGGCTGGTGGCGAACCTCGTCCTCGATGCCCACGACGAGAGGCTGCGCATTCGCGCGCCGTTCCTCGGCAGCTGGCTCCTCGCGTACGAGCAGGACCAGCTCTTGGCCATGCTCGGTGGAGACCACTCCGAAGCGAACCGCCTCTACGAGTCGGCCCGTGCGGAGCGCGAGCGCGGCGAGTCCCGTGCGGCGCTCATGACCGTGCGACGGGCGCTCACCCGCAATAGCCGGCACGTTGGAGCGCACATCCTCGCCAGCGAGCTCGAGGCTGCTCTCGGGAACCTCGACAGCGCGATCCGCCATCTTCGATGGGCCGAGCGCGACGATCCAGAGACCGTAAAGGGAGATCTGCTTCTGTTGCTCCGCCGCAAGCTCCTCGTCGTGCGAGCGTCGGGCGAGGACCCACGCACGTGGTTCTACGAGATTCGGGAAGTCGATCCGGTGGCCGCGGCAGCGCCCGAGATCGCCGACGCATTGAGTGGCTACTACCTCGCACGCTGGAAGCGAGAAATGGAGGACGGCTCTCCCGACCGCGGCGCGGACGTGCTCCGCAACCTGGCGATGGACGCGCCGGCCGGGTGGCGTAGGTCGGCGGCGGAGACCTACGCCGAATACATGGCCGGTTTCGCGGCCAGCTCCGAGCGCTTGGGACGTAGCATCGTCGCGCTCCGCGAAGCCTTCAGCATCATCACGTCGGAGCCGGTCGCGGCCGACGTGAACGAGGACGAGACCCTCCGGATGCTCAGCGAGCGGTTCGCCGAGCGGCCGGACGTCCTCAGCCAGATCCATCAGGTCTTCGCCGAGCGCGGTGCAAGACCGAAGTGGTGGGTCGTCACGATCGAGGCGCTGGACCGGATCCTGGCTCATCGCCATTTCCCCGGCGTCGACATCCTTCCGGTGCAAACCCTGCATGACCTGTTGCTGCGCGCCCCAACTAGCGTTCGGAAAGGGCTTCTCGACTGCTACAGGCGGCATCTGCCCGACCGGGCCGGAGAGCTGCTGACTTCGGCCCCGGGCGCCGCGAGGGAGCTGATCCACGTCCTCCTGGAGCAACCGGATGACGAAACCGTGACCAAGGTCGTCGACATCCTCGTCAAGCACGTCATGCACCTCGAGACAGCAGGGGACGAGGCCGTCGTTGCGTTCTTCGAGGTCGGTGCCGCGTGCTACGGCGACGTTGCGGACGCGATCGCTCAGTGTGGGAAGGCTGACCTCGTGGACGATCTCGTGACGTCCGTCGAATTCCTCGTCTTGCGCGTGAAGCACCCGAAGATCGCCGACGAGGGCGGCGACGCGCAATGGACTCTCGTTCGCCGCGCTTGGCCCGCGCACGAGGGCTGGCAGGCCTTCCTCGGTCATCACGCGCTCCAAGGGAGAGCCACGATTCCGTCACTGCGGGCGGCTCTCGAGGTCGGCCAGGCGGTCGCACGCCGCGCGCGCCGCGATCGATTGGGCGCAGATGCGGCGTGGCCCGAAGAGTTGGCAGAACACTTTGCCGCCTCCGAGCTCGAATCGGTCCAAGCGCTCGACGTCGACGTGCCGAACGTCCCGCCGGGAGTCGTGCGGGTACACCGCGCCCGCTGGCGCGGCACCCCCGTTCAGGTCAAGTCGTACCGGCTGGTCGGCTTCCGGAATCCCGAGACGGCGCGCTTCCTGGAGCGGCTGTGGGAGAACGAGCGGCGGGTGCTCTTCAACGTCGGAACACGTCGTCGCGGGCGCGCGCTCACCCAGCTCAAGTCGAGCCGGCGCATCGTCTCGGAAACCGATGAGCTCGACGGCTCGCTCATCATCATCACGGAGGATCTCGGGACGCGGACCCTGCGAGTCGTCCTCGACGCGGGACGCGCGGGCCTGCTGGCGCCGGCGGCGCGCGCCGCACTGTGGAACGAGATCTATGCGCTGATCGAAGCGGTGGAGTCGCTGCACGCCGCCGGGTTCATGCATCGGTCGATCCGACCGGAGAACGTGTACGTGGTCGAGCGCGACGGGATCACCCGCTTCAAGCTCGCGAACTTCGAGTGGTCCGTATACCTGCACAACCTGTTCGATCAGTTGCCGGATCGCTCCAGGCGGTTGGATCGGTACACCGCTCCGGAGGTCCTCGCGGGCATACACCGCCCGTCAGACGACCTCCCGGCGGGAGAGAACTTCGGTTCGGATACCTACGGTCTCGGTCTCGTGCTCTTCGAGCTGCTGGTTCGCCGCCTTACCCGCACCGAGCTGCGGCACCTCGATCAGAACGGCGCGTACGATCGCCGCTCCCACTGCGATTGGATCGAGAAGATCAGCAACGAGGTTCGCGAGCGCCTCGAGGATCCCGACGAGGCAGGCCTGCTCCTCAGCTTGCTGCACCCGGATCTAGATCATCGGCCGGACCACCTGGCGGACCTCGCCGAGATCGCTCGTCGTCGCGCGCTCGGGCTGTCGGATCTTCACAGCCGTCTACGCGACGGCCCGCCGCCCAGACTCGTCGTGAGTCTCGACCCCGGCCGGCCGAAATCCATCGGCCGATACCTCCCGGACTGGATCGACACCTCCGAGCTGGAGGAGTCGACGGCAGCGCTCCGCACCCTGCTGGCGGAGGAGCTGGCTGGCGCACGCATCCATCGGAACGCCGGGAACCCCGAGCGCCCGCTGCTGATCCTCGGAAAGCGCATCACGTTCGCTGCGCGGCTCTTCGAGTCGCAGCTCGGTGCACGCCCGGAGGATATGCCGTACTTCACCGTCGCACGCACCGGCGATCGTCCGACTGGTCCAGAGATCGCTCGACTGCCCGACGTCGTCGAGCTCGTCGACCTGCCAGACGCGCCTGCGGCGCCCGCGGCGCAGGGATCTTTCTGCTCGGTGTGGCGGGACATCTTCACGCTGGCGCAGGTCCCCGAGGAGCGGTTGCCGACCGAGCTGCGGGATCTTCACACACTGCTGGCGATCACGGCCGAGGTCGAGGTGTCTCTCTGGCAGGCCGAAGTCGTTCCATATCGCGTCGTGGGAGAGGCCGCACGCGCCGATCCGCGATCGGTGTGGATCGAGGCCGATCCCGAGACGGACGCCCCTGCACCGGCGAGCCTCGCCGCGATCGTGGCGGGGTACATCGGAAGGGACGTGACGGAGTTCGAGCTGGGACGCAATCAGAGCCCCATCGCTGCCATCGATCGCAGTCGTCTGTGGACCGTGGCGAGCATCGACAGCCAATCCGGCCGGGTGCGGCTCGTCCGGGGAGCGGAGGAGTCGCAAGTCGGGGAGCCGGCACCGAATACCGGATATCTCCGCCCGCTCTCGCTACAGGGCAATCGCGCGATACGGAACCGCCGGCTCGGAGTGCTACGAGACCTCGAGGACGATGCGTTCCTCCTGACCGCCATCGCCGAGACCAGGGCAGTTCAAGTCCAGGACCATCTCGGTGCGATCAGCTTCTTCAACCCATCACTCGACGCCGACAAGCAAAAAATCGTCAAGGAGGTGATGCGGAACCGTCCCCTGTTCCTCGTCCAGGGTCCGCCCGGGACGGGTAAGACCACGCTGGCCGCCGAGATCGTGCAGCAGGAGCTCAAGCGAAATCCATCCGCTCGCATCCTGATCGTTTCGCAGGCTCACGCGCCACTCAACAACCTGTTGACGCGCGTCGAAGCGGCCTTTGAGGAGACCCAGAGTGCGGAGCGCGTCGCCGCTAGCCGCGCCGAGCGGAGGAAGCAGCGCGAGTCTTGGAGGTGGGAGAGGCCCATGGCGGTCCGTCTCGCAGCACAGGAGCGACGCACGGCCGTCGCGGATGGCGACGAGATGGTGAGGATCGAAGAAGAGTTCCACCCGGCGCGCGTCGCCCGGCGCCGTCTCGAACAATCCCTCGAATGGCGGCCGCCGACGGGATCCCGACTGAGCGCCGGCTTGGTGCGGGAGTGGGCCAAGTTCGTCGAGGGGCAAGCAGCGCGCCTCACCGTGGCGCTTCAGGACCGGATGGTACGCAGCGCGAATCTCGTCTACGTCACCGCCAACTCCGGCGCGCTGGCCAATCTGCCGGAGGATCAGACTTTCGATCTGCTGATCTTCGAGGAAGCTGCCAAGGCTTACCCGCTCGAGATCCTCGGGCCAATGCGTCTGGCGCGGAAATGGCTGCTGATTGGCGATCACGGTCAGCTGCCTCCATTCGACATCGACAACTTCAGGAAACGTCTCGCCAGTCACGTTCGCGAGGCCACCGACTCTGCGGCGGGCTTCGCCCGTCCAGCCGCTCGGGTCGGACATCGGAAACCGCCGGCCCTGCGCTTGCCCGAGAGCCGACGCACGCAAGCAGCGGACATGTGCGAGTTCTTCGCGTGGCTATTCAAGCGAGGCATCGACGGGAACAACCTCCAGAATGACGGCGATACCCGGTTCGCCGGTCGCCTCACGCTGCAGTGGCGCATGCACCCGGCAATCGGAAGCCTCATGCGTTTCGCGTTCTACGACTTCTTGCAGAACGGCGACCCCGAGCATCTCGGCAAGACCCGAACCCACCCGGTCACGCAGCCGGCAGAGTGGGTGGAGAAGAACCTCGTGTGGGTGGACACACCGCACGCGAGCGAGCTCGACATCGCTGGCGAGCTGAGCGGTGCGGGGCGCGGGTTCTGGAACGCCTTCGAGGGCCGAGTGCTCCTCGAGCTACTCAAGCGCATCCGGACGAAGGGCGCAGGCTTCAAGGGCAACGTCGCAGTCCTGAGCCCCTACCACGCACAGGTGCGCCGGCTCAATCAATGGTTCCGCACCTGGGGCCCGCCTGCGAGCCTCGTCACGGGCGATCTGCGAAACGTCGCGGTCACCGTCGACAGTGCGCAGGGCCGAGAATGGAACGCCGTGATCGTCAGCCTGGTGCGAAACAACACGGCCGACTCGGACCTGGATGCGCTGGGCTTCCTGGTCGCCCCCGAACGGATCGGGGTGATGATGTCTCGAGCGAGGTCGCTACTCGTCGTGATCGGCAGCTCCAGGCATTTCACCCGCCGGCAAACGTGGTTGGGGCGCGTCTTCCAGTTCATCTCGAGCCACGAGCGGGGAATCGTCATACCGGGAAAGGATCTCCTGCGCGACACGGATATCGCGAGCCTGAGCCAGCTCCACTCGCGCACCATCAGCCGCTTCAGAGGCTCGCAGTGATGGCCACCGCACCAATCGTCCGGCTGCACGGAGTCTCCTATCGTGCGCGTGCGCGCTACGCCTCGGACGGCGGCCTCGACCCGCTCGCCGAGTTCTTCTACTCCGTCGTGCTTCCCGAGGAGGGTGACCTCGGGGTCTTGCGGACGGCCTTTGGCCTTCCGCCGCGCATCGTCGAGGACGTGCTCGCGCACCTCCTGCGGCAGAACTACGCGGTGCTCGACGTGGGAAGCGGCAAGATCCGACCTCAGCCGCGGAGCCAGAGGAGAGCACGCCGCGAGTTCAAGGACAGTGCACATTACCTCTCGCTGTGGCAGGACAGCCTCACCGGAGCGGTGCTACCGAGCGAGACCGTGCAGCCGTACGAACGCCCCCTCATCGGTAATGTGCAGGATCTCGTGCCCCCACCAGCGCTGGACTTCGTGAGCTTCCTGGATCTGCCCGACGCGCGCATCATCGCCTCGCTCGCCGACGCATCCTCGAAAGTCATGCGGAACGGGGCACTGCAAGGATTCGTCCTCGACGCGCTGCTGGAACGGGTCCGCGAGCGGGAGCTCGACATCTTTCTCGAGATCGCTCACGCGACGATCGACGACGAGCGCATCGAGTTCATCGCCGCACCCGGTCTCCCACGTTGGCTCACCCGGGCGTGGTCCCTGATGCTGGGGAGGAGGACCGGCGCGATCACGCCGGCTCGCGTGGCGCTCGCCACGCAAACACAAGGCGTCGGCAGTCCGCGGATGCTGGCCAATCCGATTCTGGAGAGGTGCCGATTCCAGAGTCATCTCGATCGCTGGCGGGGCGCGTTGGACCGGCTGGTCGATCTCGAGATGGCACGCCTGGTGGCGAGCCCGGCCGCTGTGACCGTAGGCGACGTGACAGGCACGTCGGCCTCGACCGGCACGACGGAAGCCACGTCGGACGAAACGGCGAAGCAGGAGGAGCTCAAGGTCGATGTGCAGAACGCGCACGAGGAGATCGCGGAGGCCTTCGCGGCGCTTCGCGACTGTGTCGCGACGTCTGCGCACGTTGCGCTCCGCATTCCATCCGGAGACTCCCATCTCGCGGACCTCCGTGGTCTCGCGAAACACAGCCTCGTCGTCGTCTCGAGCAGCGATAAGATCGAGCGCGACGTCGCGGCTGGCGGCGACGCGAGGACTTCGATCGAGCCCGTGTTCGTCGACGGGTCCGGACGTGGCGCAGAGAAGCCCCTGCCAGGCACCCAGACCGCGCGGTCCGGAAGGCCGATCGCGACGCGAAGCAACATCGCGATCGACGCCGCGGTGGCGGACGGCCGTGAAGTGCGACTCGGTCGTCCCAGCACGCTCGCGAGCGCCGAGCCGGTGATCTGCGTACGCGGCAAGGCCGCCACGATCGCCCTCGTGACTGGCCTGCTGGCCGAGCTCGATGCCATGCATGGCGGCTGGTGGATCAGTGAGCAGCTGCGGCGCAGCGCCGCTGGAGAGGGCCAAGACCCGGACGTCGAGACCGACGTCCTCGAGCTCATCGCCGATCTCGCGACGCTACCCGAGCGCCTGCAGGATCTTTCGGGCGTGAGGGATCCCGCCGACACGGCTCTCGTGGAAGCAGCCGGAGCGAGCGCAGAGACGTCGGTGCTCCCTGCCGCTGCACGCGCGCTGCTCGCGGAGGCGGAAGGCTGGTGTGACCGGCTCTCGAGCCGATTCCCGCGCGAGCGCAGCGTGGTAGTTCCGGTGCCCGGCGGCGACATGCTGGCGGTGTTGACCGAGGTGCTGGCGGAATCGAACCAGCAGCACGAGATCGATCTCATCACCTCGGAATTGACGGGCGCCTACCGAGACGAGGGCCTCGTCGCGCTCTTCGAGCGTAGCGTGCGATCGCGTACGCAGATCCGGATCTTTCTCTCGGTGACTCGCCCCGACGCCGACTACGACGCGGCGGGTCGAAAGGCGCTCGACGCTCTCGCAGGGCGCGTGCGGCACGATCGATTCCGGGTCGGCCGCTGCACGATCCCGTTGCCGGTCACGATGATCATCGATTCGCGGCTCGTCGTGACCGGGACGACGGCATCCTTCGATCTATCGGACGTCACCGGCTCGAACGCCGCCGTCGCCATGGAAGCGCCCCACGCAGCGGCCGCCATCCAGGAACTCTTGCTCGAGGGCTGGGGCTGAGTCGAGGGCGGGCCCGGCTAGGGCCCGGTCGTTGCGACGACGTCTTCGACGATGACGATGCAGGTCTTTGTGCCCTCGGGGCACACCCCGACGTTGACCTCGACGGAGCTGCCGCTCCCGTGGTCGTGGTGCTCGACCACCACGGGATGGTTCAGCTCGATCACGGTCTCGCGCACCGTCTGGACGACGTGGTCTTCGGCGCTCTGGAGCGCGTCGTCGCGCACGCTCTCCGCGCGGCCCTCCTCCCGCGCGATGATCCCGTGCGCGCGCGCGGTGACGTGCTGGACGGCGGCGTCGACCTCGAGTGGTACGGTTTGCTGCTTCTCGTCCTCCTCTGCCGACACGGGACGGCAGTAGGCCGCCTTGCACGGCGCCACGAGACGCCGCAGGTTGCGCGGCTTGCCGAGCGTGTCCGTGGCGAGCGGCTGCGTGGCCAAGGGCGCGGTCGGCAGATCACCGGCCCGAGCCAGCGTGCTGCGCGCCCCGAGTGCCACGAGCGCGGCGGCAACGAAGATGGTTGCATTGCGTGTCATCTCATTCCCCTTCGCGACGAGGTCGCTTCGTTCAAGGCACGCACGATCGCGCTGCGGCCCACGCCGACCACGACGCCTGCCTGCTGAACCGCGGTGCGCCCGTCCGGCAGCCGGATCTTCTCGTCGCGCGAGACGATCCCCACGAGCGACCCCAGGTGCAATATCGGGCCGCCCGACTCGCCCGGGAGCATCGTGGCCAGAAGCTGGAGCGCCTCGCCGCCGCGGGTCGTGCCATGGAGGACCGCCCCGTCGCGGCACAGAAAGAAGCCTTCCGGTTCGATCGGTTCCGTGAACGAGACACCCCAGCCACACACGATCAGCTTGGCGCCAGGGTCAGGCCGACCCGACAGGTCCGCGACATCGAGATGGGTGTAACGGCTGGTACTGCCGGGAGGGACCGCGACGACGGCGAGGTCACGCACTGGATCGATGAGGGTCGCCACGGTCGGGACGTGGTCGATCTCGATTGCCTTCGGACACCGGGCGACCATGTGCGCGACGGTCACCACGACGAGACGTTCACGGTGCCGCACGATCGTCCCCGAGACCCAGCGCGTGCGATCGTCCTTGCAATTGAGGCGGACGACCGCGCGCTGCACGCGAGCCTCGGAGTTCTGGAATGAGGGCACTCGCCGCGACGAACACGCGCTCGCGGTGACCAGAGCGACGATGGCGACGAAGATGCGCATCACCATGTCCGCGGCCTTTGGACCGAGATCTCGACACGCCTGTGCCGAGCGTGAACCGGCGGATACCCCGCCAGCAGCTCGGCCTCGCCGTGGCCTTCGGCGGTGACGCCCATCGGCTGGCACGCGTCGAAGAAGGCGGCGACGGCCTGCGCGCGCTTGATCGAGAGGCTCTTGTTCGTGGCATCGCTGCCCGCCGCGCACGCGTGACCGACCACATTCAGCTGGAGCCCCGCGGCGTCGGGTGTGGAGAAAGCCGTGCAGAAGAGCTCGAGCGTCTTCCGCGCTCGCGGGGTCAGGTCGGCCGAGCCCAATCCGAAACCCACCGTGAGCGCGCCCGCCGCCGGGTCCGTCGCAATCGCGATCGTCGGCGAAGAGGCGCCCGGCACGCTCAGCTCTCCGGGGCGGGGAATGAGCAGCGCGCGGATCAAGGCGGGATCCGCGCGGTTGAGGAAGTAGACAGGCTGACCACCGGCCGAGCTTTCGAGCTCGATTTCCCCGCCGGAAGCCGGCGGCACGACGGCCAGCCACGCCATCGAGAGCGAGAG
>CAYVDO010000013.1:23663-28387 GCA_964450125.1 uncultured bacterium | reverse complement strand
GCGCTTGCCGAAGCCACCGCCCAGGATTAGGGCATCGAGAGCGAGAGAAGAACCGTTCGCGGCTTCATGAGGCCACCTCGTCGTTGTTGGAAGGGTCAGTAGGTGCACCGAAACGGTACGGCGGACTTCAGGTACTTGCCGGGATCCGTGACGTGGATCGTCGTGGTGCCCGCACCCGCCATGGTGCATTGGTAGGTGCCGGAACGCGCGGCGAGCAAGAAGTGGCCGTGCGCTCCGTCCGGCGCGCTCTGGAGCACGCGCTCGGCACGGCGCAGCGCCGGATCGCAAAAGCCGTCCTTCAAGAGCTTCGAGACGCCTGCCCGCAGCGTCTGCATCTGCTGGAAGTAGATGTCGCCGAACGCCTGGGAGCGGTAGAACCCGGCGGCGGTGGCCGAATCGGGTGGCGCGCTGTACTCGAGGTCCACGTCGACCTCGTGCTCCTCGACGATCCGGTGGAAGTCGGCGCCGACCGCCTTCTGGATGACCAGATTCGGCCCGGCGAGCTGCAGGTTGTAGTGCACGCGCTCGATCTCGTAGCCGCGCGCCCCGGTGACCGTGGCGAGAAACCCGTCGAGCCCGCCGCCGCCGGTCACCCCGTGACGGTTCTGTTCGAGGGTCGAGCGGTGCAACGTGAAGGCGACGGTCCAGTCCTGCCCGCCTTCGCGGCAGAACTTGCGAACCTGCAGCACGGACTTGTCGAAGGACGACGCGAGGCTCTCGATGGCGATGTCCGGCATGCTGAAGGCGATGTTCTCGAACGGCGAGGGCCCCAGGTAGGGGGACACCGACTGCCGGCTGCACAGGACGAGGGGCAGCGGGATGTCCGTCCGCTGCAGGCAGGCGGCGATCTCGCCCTCGTCCGGGAGCGGGTCGACGTTGGTCGTGGAGACGACGAAGTCGTCCTTGGTGGCCATCGCGCTGCGGATGAGCTCCTGCTTCGAGGCGCAAGACACCAGCAGAAGCACGATGGCGAAAAGAACGCGCGGTGACGAAGTGTGAGTGAGCTCGACGGGGCGCATCGTGGGTGATCCTCCGAGAGAAGGGGTCCCACCGGCCCGTTGGGCCGGTGGGACCCGGGTGTCCGCGATCAGTTCGGTCCCACGCTGGCCACGCGGGCCACGGCGCGGGCCCCCGCGCCTCGTGCGATCGCGGCGTTCACACCGTTCACCACGCCGATGACCATCGTGTCGGTGACGCGTTGCACGCCGGTGATCGACCCGACCTCGGCGATCGCCTCGGCACCATCCCCCTCAGACCAGCTGAAGTTGACGCCGTTGACCTCGCCGATGATCGTGGACCCGTCGACCGCGAAGTCCGCGGCGAGGACGGGCTCCGAGAGAGCCGCGCCAAAGAGCGCGACCCCGAGAAGGTAGGTGTGAATTCTCCACAACATGGGGTTTCCTCCGACAGCCGGCGATCCGGAATGGATCGCGTCGTGTCTTGGAAAACCCCAGTAGCAGCAAGCGCGCCAATCCTCGAGGGCGGCAGAATCAGTGTTTTCATGAGGGTTTTGGGCACGCCGGCGTCCAGCCACCGGCTTCCGGCGCAAGTCCAGTTGCGTTTGCATGCGTCGTTCCGAAAATGCTCTTTCGAATCGACGCGCGCTGACACTCCCCACGTGGGGTCGAGGTCGGAGTCCACGGCTCGCCGAAACGCCGCACGGGTAGCGGCAGCGAGAGCGGCCACGCCGTGCTGGAAGCCACCATGCCGGGCCAGGTGCGTGCGGTTCTCGTGGATGCTGGCGCCGACGTGAAAGCCGGGCAGACGCTGGTGCTGCTCGAAGCCATGAAGATGGAGCTGCAAGTGAAAGCTCCCCACGCCGGCAAGGTCGCGGCGGTGCTCGTGACCGTCGGCCAAGCCGTCGAGCGCGGCCAGCGACTCGTGGACGTCGAAGCCGCGACTCCGTGACCGAGCGCGGGGCGATCGAGCGGGCCGGATGCCGCCTCACCTACGCGACACGCGGTGACCGCCTGCCGGTGCCGTTCATCCAAGGAGTCCGCGCTCAGGGCGGCTGAGGCGCCGCAGCGAGGCGCTCCCGCACCAGCTCGGCGTAGCGAGAGCCGAGAAACGCAGGGCCCACGTGGGCGTCGGTGTGCATCCATTCGCAGGGGAACATGCGACGACGGCTCGCCGCGTCGAGGCCGTTCACCCAGGCTTCGAGATCCGCGAGCACCAGCCCTTCGGAAGCGGCGAAGCGACGCACCCCGGGGTTGTGGACCAGGGTCACGTAGCGGAACCAATCGTTCGACGAGAACGCGAGACCGCCGCACCCGGTGGCGTCCGGCGTAGGCACGCGCCAATCGGCAAGATCGTGGGGCGTGGTCGAGACCACGATGATACGGATGCCCCGGGCGCGCGCGCTGCGCACGATGCGTGTGTAGGCAGCCTCGGTGTGGCGCCAGCCGAGCTCGAAATCGTCGAGCACCGACGGTGATCCGAGCGGCTCGCGCGCCGGGTCTCGCCGATTGGCGTCACAGTCGATCCAATCGCGCAAGCGCGCTCGGTCACGGTCGCTCTCACCGAGGAGCACGGCACGGGACGCGTCGATCCAGCGCTCGCGGCCAACACGCTCCCGCTGCGCGACGAAGAACTCACGGTGGCGGTCGAACCAGGGATCGAGCGCCGCCACCGCGTCGATCGTCGTGCCGGCGTCGCCACGCAGGTACGACTCGACCACGTGCAGCGCATACGCAGCGTCGGTTGCGGCCGAGCCGCGCAGCATCGCGCAGCCGAAGAGGTCGTTGACCTCTTCACCGAGGATCAAGGCGTCCACGTCCGCGTAGTGGCGACCGAAGTTCCGAAGCCAGGCTTCGACGGCGTGCGAGTCGTAGCCCGGCACGGCGCCGTTGACGACCTCGAAGCGCTTGCCGCGATCCGCCGCCCCCGGCCGCATCGCGAGCGCGCGCTCGAGCTGAATCGGCCAGTTGTTCACGAGCGCCGGATCGACCATCCCCGCCGTGGTCGAGCCACCGAGCGCCAGGATGCGAATCGTGCCCGACTGCTTGGTCGAAGGCGGATCGTCCCCTTCGGGAGCGAGCAGCGCGCCGCCGGCGCCGATGCGGATCGCACCGTCGACGCAGCCAGGAACCCAGCACTTGAAGAGCCCCAGCTTGCAGACGCTGCGCACGTCGCCGAACGCGGCGCTTCCGTCCCGCGCGTCAAGCAAGCAGCGCGCGCCGACCACCACGGGCCGCACGACCGCGCTCGCCGGAGCCGCAGCTGCGCTACGTGACGCTGCCCCGCGCGCCGTCGAGCGCACCGCCGCGGGAATTCCCAGCGCAATGAGCGCCGCGACGACCGCAGCCGCCACCGCCGCCGCGTAGACCGCCTTGCGCCAATGCGACCGCGCGAGCCCGTCCGCGGGAACGCGCGCGCGCCTCGTCACCGCCTGACGAGCTCGACGCGCCGGTTCTTGGCTCGTCCAGCCTCCGTTGCATTGGTAGCGGACGGCGCCAAGGGACCCACACCGTGCGCCGTCAGCCGTGCGCCGTCGACGCGATGTTCGGCGATCAGCTTGGCCACGACCGCCGCGGCTCGCTCCTGCGAGAGCGCTCGGTTGCGCTCGAACGACCCGGTCATGTCCGTGTGGCCCACGATGTACACGGAGAGCGCGGGCCGCGCAGCGAGGACCTTCGCGATCGCGTCGATCGCGGGCTTCGACTCGGGCTTCACGACCGCTCGATCGGTGTCGAAGTAGATGCCGTAGACGCTCACCTTCCCGTCCCGATCGAGGCCCTGACCGAGAGCATCCGCGTCCACGGCGACCAGCCCGACGTCCATTGCGGTGCTCTCGACCACGTCGAGCTGGGTGCGGCGCTTCGCGACCATCAACGCTACGTAGGCCTCGCCGGATTGACCGCGAACCTTACCCGCGAGGTAGCGCGGATCGCCGTCTGCGGTCACCGTGAGCCCGTTGAATCGTCCCCACGCGCTGCGCGCGAACGCCGGCCCGCAGGCGTCCTCCGCGCAGGCGAAGAGCGGCTCGATGCCGGCTTGCGCCAGCGCTTGCTCGTAGTTCCGGTAGATCTCGAGCGTCGAGCGATCCGCCGGATTGGTGTACGTGATGCGGGTGACCCGCCCTTCGAGCGGCTTGCCCTCGAACTTCATCGCCGCGCTGTCGAGACCGACGACGAGCGTGTAGCTCGAGAATTCCTTCTGCTCGTGATGCGTCAGCGTCGAGCCCGGGTAGCGCGAGACCAACGGGTGATCGTCGGCGGCGGCCGCCGCCACGGATGGCATCGCGACAGCCGTGGCAATCGCCGCGACTCCACACAGCGATCGAATCGCTCGCCCGAAGCGCCGCTGCATCACACACCTCCGCGAACACGGGACGCCTCAACACACCGCGCCACGCGGGCGCCAGTCAAGCCCGCGGCACGGAGCCCGCAACCGGCTAGACCGGCCGTGAGCACATCAACAATCGAACCCTGCTGATCGATACGAACACGGCCACGCGCCACCGGCGCGCCGACGAGCGTAGCCCGTGATTCGGGGGTGGGCACCGACCGGAGTCACTCCGGACGGGGCGGCGGCTTGAAAAGCCCCGATCGCATCACTCGACGAACAGCCGGCGTCCCTGTCGCCACGCGCGCCGGCGATCCCTCCCGGCGCCAGCGGCGACGCACGAGCGAAGCGAGTGACTCGGGGGTGGGTCCCAGCGCGGCTTTGCCGCGATGGGCGGGGGGCTTGAAAAGCCCCCCGAGGCAGCATCGTCTAGCCCTGCA
>CAYVDO010000013.1:0-23653 GCA_964450125.1 uncultured bacterium | reverse complement strand
TAAGCGCCATGCGCTTACTGCAGGGCTAGCTCCGCTCGACGCGCGCGGCGCACTGCTTGTAGTTCGGCTCGCGCGAAATCGGGTCCGCGTCGGCGATGGTCAGCGCATTGGCGTTGTGCTCCACGAAATGAAACGGCATGAAGAGCTGCGACGGACCCACCGTGGACGTGATGCGTGCGCGCACGCCGTCGACCTGCCCACGCTGCGTGACGATTCGTACCCGATCGTTGGGGCGGATGCCGAGGGTGCGGGCGTCGCGGGGATTGATCTCGAGCCACGCCTCCGGAACCTTCGCGTCGAGGGTCGCGACCCGGCCGGTCTTGGTCCGAGTATGCCAATGCTCCACCGTGCGGCCAGTGTTGAGGGTGAACGGATAGCTCGCGCGAACCGCCTCGGGTGGCGCCTGGTTCTCGATGGGGACGTGCAGACGAATCCGACCGTCGGCGGTCCGTACGCGACCATCGGCGTAGAGCCGGGGAGTGTCGCGTGAAGCCCCAGCGGCCCGCGGCCAGCGCTGCGGGCCTTCGCTTTCCAGGATCCCGTAGTCGATGCCGGAATAGTCGCAGAGCCGGCCGGCGGACACGCGCCGCCACTCGTCGAAAGCATCACGCGGACCGCTCCAGCCCGGGTAAAGCTTCTGGCGCACGCCGAGACGCTCGGCGAGCGCCAGGAAGACGTCGAAGTCGGTTCGCGCCGCGCCGGGCGGAGAGAGAGCCGCATTCACCTTCGACACGCGCCGCTCGGAATTCGTGTAGGTACCTTCCTTCTCGCCCCACATCGCCGCCGGGAGCACCAGGTCCGCGAGCTCGGCCGTGGGGGTAGGAAAGAAGGAGTCCTGCACCACGAGCAGGTCGAGCCGCCCGAGCGCATCGAGCAACAGATCCCGATTCGGAAAGCTGACGACTGGATTCGTTGCGATGATCCAGAGGGCCTTCACGCGCCCATCGAGGATCGCCTCGATGATGTCGGGATAGGCGTGGCCGCGTGCAGTCGGGATCGCTTCGGCCGGCACGCCCCACAGCATCGCGAGCTCCTCGCGGTCGCTCGCGCTGTCGTAGCTACGGTATCCGGGGAGACTCGCCGTGCACGCCGCCTCACGGCTGCCCATGGCGTTGCATTGACCGGTGATCGAGAACGGGCTCCCACCCGGGCGGCCGATGTTACCGGTGACCGCAGCGATCGTCGTGATCAGTTGAACGGTCTCGGTACCCTGGGTGCTGTGATTCACGCCCATCGTCCAGGCGAAGAGCGTCGAGCGCGCCGCAGCAATCGTGCGCGCCACCTCCCGGATGGTCTCGGCGGCGATGCCCGTGATCTCGGCGGCTCGCTCCGGCGACCAATCGCCCAGTCGCTCCACGACCTCGTCGAAACCGGACGTGTGGGCCGAAACGAACTCCCGATCGACCCGATCCTCGCTCACCAGACAAGCGAGGATGCCGTTGAGAAGGGCCACGTCCGTGCGGGGTCGGATGGCCAGATGACGGTTGGCGATCATCGCGGTCTTGGTGACGCGCGGATCCACGGTGATGACCGTGCACCCGGGATTGCGCATCAGGTGCGTGAGCAGGATCGGATGGTTGTCGGCGATGTTCGCGCCGATCAGCATCACGCATTCGGCCTCGCGGAAGTCGTCGTAGCAGCCCGGCGGACCGTCGGATCCCAGCGCCCGCTTGTACCCGGCGACCGCCGTGGCCATGCACAGCGTGGTGTTGCCGTCGTAGTGCTTCGCGCGAAACCCGAGCCGCGCCAGCTTGCCGAGCGCGTAGAACTCCTCCGTCACGAGCTGACCCGTGGAGATGATCGCGAACGACTCCTCCCCGTGGGCCGCTTCGATCTCACGCACCCGCCCCACGAAGCGATCGAGCGCCTCGTCCCAGCTCACCGGCTCGAGGGGCCGATCGCGCGCGACGCGCGCCAGCGGCACCACGGCGCGTCCCTCGGCATGGATCGCATGGTGTGCGCTCAACCCCTTGGGGCACAGGGCACCCTGATTCACTGGATGATCGGGATCGCCGCGCAGCGCAACCGCCCGCCCGTCGCGGACACCCAAGTGGATCCCGCACCCCACCGAACAGTAGCCGCAGGTGGTCGAAACCCAACGATCGGGCGCCTTCGCGCGAACCATCGCACCGTGGATCGGCGTGTCGACGTAGCCCCACGGATCGCCCGCGGGCGCCCACCCGATCCAGCGGCGTGCGCGCTCGATCCACGGGCTCATGCGGCGCTCACCCCTGCGCGGAAGTGTCCCGGGGTGGTACGCGGCACCACCGACACGAAGAACAGATACCGACCGACCACCTCTGCAGCGAGCGAGAACGCTGCCGCGACGCCGATGGTCGCCGCGAGCGCCAGTCGTCCCGCCTCCGGATCACCGACGCGTGCGGCGCCCCACATGGGCAGCGCCACTCCCCCCACCACGAGCAAACCGAGGCGCACCGCGAACGGCCCGCGGAACCGCCCCAGCAGTAGCTGCGCGGTGGCGTTGAGCTCGGGTTGCGGCAGCGTCACGAAACGCATCACTTGCACCAGGCGCAAGAGCAAGATCGAGCCCGCTGCTGCCGCGGCGACGATGAGCCAAGGTCCGAGCCCCACGGCGGTCCATTCCGGGGCGGCCAAGTCCAGGTACGCGAGACCTCCGCTCAGCAGCAGTGCCGCGAAGAGCGCGCCGAGCAGCACGGCCGTGAGCAGAAATCCGGCGGCGGTATGCCACGAGCACCATGCCGGCCGGGCGGGGACCATGTAGATGCGCGCGGTGGTGTAGAGCCCCGCCGCGCCGACCGCGCTCAGAATCGCTCCGCTCGCGAGCACCTCGGGCGATCCGGCGGGACGACCGAGCAGGAACACGATCGCCGCGTGCGCAGCGCCGGCGGCGCCGAATAGCGAGAAGAGGGCGATCTCTCGCGACAGCCACGAGCGGCGCCACATGCGCAACGCGCGATAGGCGTGAATGGGGCGTCCCAGGTGCAAGGTGGCCACGCCCACCGCCAGACCGCACACCATCAGCATCGGCAACGAGAGATGCTGCAGCAGCCATGCGACTCGCGGCGATCGCGACGCCGGAACCGCCGTCTGGGCCAACCACAGCGCCACGCATCCACCCACCGCCAACTGCGTCAGGATCGTCATCACGATCAGCGTCACGTGCGGGTGCTGCGGCTCGACTTCGACGTCACTCACCCGCGTCACCGACTCGGGAACCTGCGCCGGCAGCGTGAACCGGGTCGACGGAATCGTGAGCGTGGGCTCGGGCAATCCGGGCGCACGAGCGTGATCGAGCTCGAGGCGGATCGCGGTGCGATCCACCTTTTCGATGGCGATCGCCTCGCTGGGGCAAGCGGCGACGCATGCCGGCTCCTGACCGCGTTCGAGGCGCGCGTGGCACATGTCGCATTTCCCGACGACGTTGCGCTCGGGATTGAACTTCGGCGCTCCGTACGGGCACGCCCAGGTGCAGTACTGACAGCCGATGCACTGGTCCTGTGAGTGCAGCACGAGGCCGGTCGTGGCCGCGATCGAATACGCGTCCACCGGGCAGACCTGGAGGCAGGCGGGCTCCTCGCAGTGATGACACGACGTCGAGAGCGTCAGCTGCTTGGTGAACGGGAACTCGCCGCCGAGGAGCGTGCCCACGGTGCGCCACCGCGCGTCGTGTGGCACCGCGTTTTGCTCCTCGCACGCGACCTCGCAGCAACGACAGCCCACGCAGCGCGAGACGTCGAAGTGGAATCGGTAGCGTTCGCCGGGCTCGAGCGGTAGCTCCGGCATCTTGGGCGCCTCGCGACGCCGGTCGGTGCCGGGGCGAGCTCCAATCGGCGAGACGACGTCGGCTGAGAGCGCGCACGTCGAACCGCCGGACTGCGGAAGCGGCGTGGACGCGCGCAAAGGCGTCGCCGCGCTCACGGTTCGGGATCCACGTCGAGCGCGATGCGCACGATGCCGTCGGCCACCTCGATCGGGTACGTGCGCACGCCGCCCACGCCTCCGCTCAGGCAGCGGCCGTCGGCGAGGGCAAAGGTACGCTTGTGCATCGGGCAAGCGACCTTGGGCTCGCCGCCTTGTTCGCCGAGCAGCCCGCGCCACAGCACCATCTCGCCCCAATGCGGGCAGCGATTGTCGACCGCGTACCAGGCGCCTCGCCGCGCGAAGCGGAAGATCGCGATCTGCCGTTCGCCCACCATCACGCACGCGCCGCCGTCCGCGGGGACGTCGTCGACGTGACACACGGCGAGCCAGGTGGCGCCCGGCACGGCCGGCGACTCGAGCGTCCCGGACGCCCACTCCTCATGCATGGCTGACGCTCTCGGTCGCGCGCACCGGATACTCCGGCTGATGCAGAGTTTCGCCGCCACCCGAGCTCGGCCGCTTCTGGCCCCGCTCGCGCTGGAAGCGCACCGATGGATCGGCGGACGCGACGTTCACGAACGCGCGGAACGCCTTGCGCCGCTCCGGGTCGTTGACGACGGCGGCCCATTCGCATTCGTAGCCGCCCACCAGCGCCTGCATGTCGGCTTCGAGCTGGCTCGCGAGCCCCAGCCGATCCTCGACCACCAGCTCGCGCAAGGTGTCGATGCCACGTTCGAACGTGCCGAGCCAGCTCGCCGTGCGCGTGAGCGGATCGGCGGTGTGGATGTAGAGCATCAAGAAGCGGTCGACGTAGCGAAGGCAGGTTTCGTTGTCGAGGCCCGAAGCGAGCAGCTCCGCGTGACGCGGCCGAGCGCCGCCATTGCCGCAAACGTAGAGGTCCCAACCCGCTTCGGTGGCGATGATCCCGAAGTCCTTGCTGCGCGCTTCGGCGCACTCACGGATGCAGCCCGAGACCGCCGACTTGATCTTGTGCGGCGCGCGCAATCCCCGGTACCGGTTCTCGACCTCGATGGCGAAGGCGGTCGAGTCGAGCACGCCGTACCGGCACCACGTCGAGCCCACACAGCTCTTCACCGTACGCAACGCCTTGGCGTAGGCGTGACCGCTCTCGAAGCCTTTGGCGACCAGCTCTCCCCAGATGTCCGGAAGCTGGTCGAGGCGCGCCCCCAGCAGATCGATGCGCTGACCGCCGGTGATCTTGCAGTAGAGGTCGTAGCGCTTCGCCACCTCACCGAGCGCGATGAGCTTGTCGGGCGTGATCTCTCCGCCCGGGATGCGCGGGATCACGGAGTACGTGCCGCCGCGCTGGATGTTCGCCAGAAAGCGATCGTTGGTGTCCTGGATGACACGCAGATCGGTGACGCTCTCGGCCCAGGCAGAAGCCAGGATCGACGCCACCGCGGGCTTGCAGACCTCGCAGCCATCGCCTTCGCCTGCGGCCTCCAGCACCGCGTCGAAGCTTCGTAGGCGCTTCACCTTCACGATCTGGAACAGGTCTCGGCGGCTCAGCGGGAAATGCTCGCAGACGGTCTTGCGGACTTCGACGCCCGCCGCCTGCAACTCGTCACACAGGATTTCCTTGACCTGCGGAACGCAACCGCCACAGCCGGTGCCGGCGCGGGTGCAGCTCTTGAGGTCGTCGAGCGTACGCACGCCGCCGGCATGCACGGCCTCGCGAATGCAACCCTTGGTCACATGGTTGCACGTGCACACCAGCGCTTCGTCCGGTAGCGCGCCTGCGCCGGGCGCATCGCCCGCCGCGCCGCCGCTCACCAACGACGCGGGCGAGGGCGGCAATGCGCGTTCCGACTGGTAGTAGTGGAGCAACGACGCGTAGCTGGAGGCATCACCGACCAGGATCGCGCCCACCAGCACCTGGCGCTCGGGGTCGATGAGGAGCTTGCGGTAGATGCCGGCGCCTTCGTCGAGCAGCGAGACGTAGCGGGTCGCGCCATTGGCGAGCGAAGCGCCGATCGTCGCCACCTCGACGCCCATCAGCTTGAGCCGCGTCGAACAGTCCGCCCCGGTGAAGCGCGCGTCGCGTCCGGCGAGCCCGACCGCCACCGTGCTGGCCATCTGGTACGCCGGCGACACCAAGCCGTACACCGTGCCGCGGTGCGCGGCGCATTCGCCGATGGCGAAGATGCGCGGGTCCGAAGTGCGCATCTCGTCGTCCACGACGATCCCGCCGCGTGGGCCGACTTCGAGGCCGGCGGCGCGCGCCAGCTCGTCGCGCGGCCGAATGCCCGCGGAGACCACCACCAGATCCACGTCGACCGCGTTGCCGCACGCGAAGCACATCCGAAGACCAGCGCCATTCCGCTCGATGCGGGTGGTCTCCTTCGAGACGTGGACCGTGACTCCCATGGCCTCGATCTCGCGACGCAGCAAAGCCGCGCCAACCTCGTCGAGCTGACGCGCCATGAGCCGCGGCGCGAACTCGACGACGTGCGCCGCTAGCCCGAGATCGCGGACGGCGCGAGCCGCTTCGAGACCGAGCAAACCTCCGCCGACGACCGCCGCGGTGCGCGCGCCCGCGCCCGCCGCCACGATCGCCTCCAGATCCTCGATCGTGCGGTAGACGAAGACGTTGGGCAGGTCGAATCCAGGCAGCGGCGGCACGAACGGTGCCGAGCCGGTGGCGAGCACCAATTGGTCGTACGCGAGCAACCGGCCCGAGCGCGTCCGCAGCGTGCGCCCGGCCGGGTCCAGCGCCACCACCGGATCACCGAGCTCGAGAGCGAGGCCCTGCTCGCGGTACCACTCGGCACTCGCGAGAGCGAGCTTGGTGGGGTCGCGGTGCGCGAAGTAATCGGTGAGGTGCACTCGATCGTATGCCGGGCGCACCTCTTCTCCGATCACCGTCACCCGATGGCTCGCGAGCACTCCTTCCTCGACCAAGCGCTCGCACAGCTTGAAGCTCGCCATGCCGTTGCCGACGACGGCCAGCGATTCTCGGTCGCGCACGGCACTCATGGAGAGTCGACCTCGCTGGAACGCGTCATCAGGCGACCACTGCCGCGTTCGAGACTTCGGCGAGCCCACTCGCCTCGGCCGGTGCCGCCACGACGTGCGGTGCAGGCGATTCCTGGAAGCGCAGCGTGAGCGCGAGCAACGAAGCGCCCATCACGCACGCGCCGAGGATCGCGAGCGCGCGCTCGGGTGCCATGCCTTGAGCGCGAAACAGGAAGCCGGCGAGCACCGCTCCCACGTTGCCGCCAGCACCCACGATGCCCGCGACCGAACCCAGCGCGGCGCGGTTCACGAACGGCACGACCGCGTAGGTCGCGCCATTCGACATCTTCACGAAGAGCCCGAGACCGAGCATCGCTACCACCGCGGGCACCAGCGCATCCATCTGGGAGAACACGGTCAGGCCCACGCCTTCCAACAACACCACGGCAAAGAGCAACCGGGTGCGGCCCACGAGCCCGCGGACGCGGGCGACGCGGTCGGACACGATTCCACCGAGCGCGCGTGCGAAGACGTTCATGAGGCCGAAGAGCCCCGCCAGCGTCCCGGCGGTGGCGACGTCGAGCGAGAAGCGATCGTGCAGGTAGAGCGCCGCGATGTTGTCGATGGTGAGCTCGATGCCGAAGCACGCCGCGTAGATCACCGCCAGCGCCCAGACCCGGGGATCTCTCGCTGCGCGCCCGAATCCTCCACCCTGCGACGTGCCGTAGGGCTCGAGGCGCCCGGTCGCGCGCAGCACCCAGAAATCACCCTCGGGCGCGTCTTGGGTCAGCGCGTAGTACGCGAAACCCGCGAGCAGCATCACGGCGCCGGGGACGATCATCGCGTAGCGCCACGCCACGCGCGCTTCCACTCCAAAGGTCGTGACGATCCCGGCGAGGATGAGCGGCATGACGATCTGCGCGACGCCACCTCCCAGATTTCCCCAGCCCGCTGCCGTGGCATTGGCGGCGCCCACACAGCGCGGCGCGAACATCGTGGTGGTGTGGTACTGCGTGACGACGAAGGACGCGCCGATCGCGCCGATCGCGAGGCGGAAGAGCAGAAAAGTCTGGTAGTCGTGCGCCAGCCCGATCCCCATCACCGGGAGCGAACCGAGCACCAGCACTCCGGCGAACGTGCGCCGCGGCCCGATGCGATCGCACAGCGGGCCGATGATGAGCCGCGCCAGCACCGTGATCGCCACCGACGCGATGATCGTGTTGCCGATCTGTTGTTTGGTGAGCGAGAGGTCCTCGCGCACGATCGCCATCAGCGGCGCGATGCCGAACCACCCCACGAAGCACAGGAAGAACGAGATCCACGCCATGTGGAAGGCGCGCATCTGCGGACTGCGAAAATCGACCAATCGAATGCGTGTCGCTTGGCCGCGGATCGCCATGGAGAGCCCTCGCACCGTGGAACGGGACGTAGATCACCAAAGCAACCGCCAGGCCAACCGCCCCACGCTGCACGTACGGGCGCAGCGCGTGGTTTCGTGCCTCTCGAGATTCTCCACGCGCCGATCCGGCGCCGGCGTTGGCGCTCGAGAGCCAGCGCGCTGGCCGGATGGGACCAACGACGCGCCGCGCGCGACACCGCGGTGCAGTCAGCGTGAAGGGCGAGGAGGCGGGACCGACGCGACCCCCCAGTCGGAGGGAGTCGGCCCCATCTCGAGCAACAGCGTGCCGCCCGCGGCGAGCTCGTCGTGCGTGATCCACGCGCGATCCAGCTCCACGCCGTCGAGACTCGCGCGCTGGACGTAGACGTCGGTGGCCGAGATTCCCGGTGCCTCGATCACGAACGTGAGTCCGCGCGAGCCGGCGCCGCCGAGGCGGATCGCCGCGCGCTCGAAGCTCGGCGTGCCCAGCACGTACACCGGCTCACCCGGTGTGACCGGATAGAGGCCGAGCATCGAGAACGCCAGCCACGCGCTCGTGGCGCCGGCGTCGTCGTTGCCCGGCAAGCCGTCCGGAGCCGACGAGAATGCCGACGCGCGCAGCGATCGCACGCGGTCGGCCGCACGCCACGGCGCGCCGGCGTACGCATAGAGGTACGGCGCGTGGAAGTCCGGCTCGTTCGAGGCGTCGTAGTGGCCCTCGTCGAAGAAGGCGTCGAGCTTCGCGAGGAAGGCCGAGTCGCCGCCCATCAGCTCGATGAGGCCGGAGACGTCGTGGGGCACGAACCAGGTGTAGATCCAAGCGTTGGCCTCGGTGAAACCCCACGTTGCGCTGGGATCGAAGGGTTCGAGCCACGCACCCCAACCGAAGCGCGCCTGCATCGAGCCATTGGCCGGGTTCCACTGGTTCCGGTAGCTCTGGGCGCGTGCGGAGAATCGCTGTGCGTCGTCGTCGTGCCCGAGCTCGAGCGCCAGCTCTCCCAAGCACCAATCGTCGTACGCGTATTCGAGGGTCATGGACGCGGCTTGGGTGACGTCGCATTCGAGACCCACGAATCCCTGCTTCACGTAGCTCGGCGGCGTGCCACGCTCGAAGTAGCCGCAGCCCAGCGCCGGCACGGTGTTCTCGTCGAAATCGGCGCTCTTCTTCGCCGCCTCGTACAGCGTGTCGACGTCGAAGTCGTGGAAGCCTTTCCGCCGCGCGTCGAGTGCCATGCACACCTGGTGATTGCCGATCATGACCCGCGAGTCGCCTGTGGCGCGCCAGCTGCACTTGGGTAACCAGCCCGACTGCTCGTACGCATCGACGTACGACTGCACGATGTCACCGCGCGTTTCCGGCTCGACGATCGCCTGCAGCGGGTGGGTGGTGCGAAACGTGTCCCACAAGCACCAGTCGTCGGCATAGAAGGCAGCCCCGTCGCGGGCGGGGATCACCTGGCCCACGCCGTCGGCGCCACTCCAATAGCGGCTGCCCTCGGTGAAATCCACCGGTTGCAGCAGCGAGTGGTAGAGGGCGGTGTAAAGCTGGATGCGATCGTCGTCACTTCCACCCTCCACCGCCACCCGGCCGAGCACATCGTTCCAGGCGCTGCGTGCCGCCGCGCGAATCGCGTCGAACGAGAGCCGGCCCACGCCCTCCTCGAGGTTGCGCCGCGCCTGGTCCACGTCGATCGCCGATACGCCCACACGCAACTCGATCGCTTGCCCGTCGTGGGTGACGAAGTCGAGGTACGCGCCGATGTCGTTGCCTTCAGCGCGCAACACACCGTCGCTCCCGCGGCCGCCTCGGAACGTGCCCGCGTCGCTGCAGCGCGTGTCGAAGACCGCGTGGAAGTAGAGCGGGCTCAGGCCCGTGTCACCCGGCGCGGCGCCGGTGAAGAGCGCCACCAACGGATTCATCTGGTAGAGGCCGAAACCGCGCACCGTGTGATCGTCCACCACCTCCACCCACCCATCCACGGCTAGGCCGCGGTTGTGGCTCACGTCGAGGAGCACCCGCGCGCCGTCCGTTTGCGGGAAGGTGTAGCGATGCACGCCCACGCGCGCCGCCGCCGTCAGCTCGGCGCGCACGTCCGAATCCTCGAGGGTCACGGCGTAGTAGCCGGGCTCGGCGATCTCGGTCGCGTGGGAGAATCGCGACGCGTAACCCGACTCGGTGAAGCCCGGATCGCCGACGACGGGCATCACCCCGAGCTGGCTGTAGCCGTTGTAGCTGCCTCCCGGTCCTTCGAGATGGGTGTGACTGAACGCTTCGATGCGGTCGTTGGCGTACTCGTATGCGTCGATGTCGCCCGGCCCGGCGTTGGTGTCGGGGGAAAGCTTCACGAAGCCGTGCGGCAGGCTCGGTCCGGGAATCGCGTTGCCGGATCCGAGCGTGCCGATGAGTGGGCTCACGAATCGCGCGACGTCTTCGACCGGCACCTCGCGGCGAGACGAGCCGCTACAGCCGGCGAGTGCCACGGCGATCAGCGCAACCGCTGCGAGACGTGTCCTCACGGCATCCCTGCCGTGCTGGGCGCCTCCAGGCGGGCGAGAAGCTCGGCGGCGGCGGCGTGGCGATTGGTGCGCTCGTAGATCCCGGCGAGGCGCGCCAGCGCACGCCGGGTGCGCGGATTGCGCAGCCCTTGCGAGGCCTCGATGTCGCGCAAGCTCGCGACGGCGAACGCCTCCGCTTCGTCCGCGCGGCCTTGCTCGAAGACGCAATCGGCGAGCACTCCGACGATCGCAGCCGTCCGCCACGACTCGTCACCGACACGCCGCGCTGCGTCCAGCGATGCACGAGCCATCGACTCCGCCTCGCGCGCGCGACCGAGCCCCACCAGCACCTCGGCGAGCGCCACGCCGGCGAGGATGCGATCGGGGTGCTCCGGCGGTAGTGAACGCTCGGCGATGTCGAGCGCCGTCCGCGCAGACGCCTCGGCGAGCTTGGGTTGGGCCAGCGCCCGCTGGATTCGGGACGCGAGCACGTGCGCAGGAATCCCATCGACGCCATCATCGGCACCTGTCCGCTGCAATTCCGCGAACGCCTGATCGAGAAGCGCGTCTGCCACGTCGACACCGCGCTTCGCGAGCTCGACCTCCGCGAGCTTCACCAGCGCCCAGGTCTTCTCTGCCGGTGCTCCGGCAGGAAAGATGGAGAGCGCGTCGATCGCTTGCTGATAGTACGAGCCCGCCGACACGAGATCGCCCCGATCATCCTCGAGCATGCCCAGCTCGCCCAAGATCCCAGGAATCGCCGGGTGGTCGATGCCCTGGTGCTTGCGAAGGCCGACGAGCGCCGCCTTGAGCAACCGCTCGGCGTCGTCGAGGTCGTTGCGGTGCTTGCGTACCCAGCCGAGCTCGGCGGTGGCGAGCCAGCGACCCTCGTCCTCGGGAAAGTCCACGTCGAGAATCGCGAGCGCCTCGCGCAACTGCTTCTCGGCCACCCGTACATCGCCGTCGGTCGCTTGGAACGCTGCCAGGTCCGCGAGTGTCACCGCATGAGCGCGGGACTCGGTGCCGTCCGTCGTGCGGGCGATCTCGACGGCTCGCGTGAGCTCACGCCGTGCCGCTTCACCGAGGCCGAGGCCGCGGTACGCATTCCCGAGCACGCGACGCGCGCGTCGACGCGTGCGCGGTGAAACGCGCCTGCCGAAGCACCGATCGCTGCGGCGATCACGACGATCGACGTCGCGGCGACCTTTCGGCGCAGTCGCGAGCGTGAGCGCATGCGGCCGGAGGGCACGGCATCACCGACCTCGATCGCATCGACCACGAAGGCGTCGTCGACGATGACCTCGACGACCTCGGCGTCGATCACCTCGGCCTCGCCGGCAACGGGCCGGCGGCGCTTTGCGCTCACCGCCGGTATACGTCGGCGGCGACGACGGCATTGCCGAGAGCGCCGAGGAGCTGGCCGGGACCACCCGAGACCGGCAGCGTCACGTACGCGATCTTCGGTGACGCCGGATCGCTCGAGACGTCGATCACCACCAGGACACGAGTGTCTCCTTCCAGGAGCACCGCGTACTGGACCACGCCCTTCGCGAGCTCGACGGGCTTCGCGACCGTGCCGTCGGCGGCGAGGCTGAGTGCCTCGAGCGAGCGCACGGTGCGACCGCCGGCGTCGAGCTCCACGTCGCGCGCGACGATCACCACGTTGCCGGCGCGCGCGATGCCCTGCACCTGACCCGTCAGGTCGTGGGCCACGGTGGTCACGACGCCGGTGCCCAGCGCCAGTCGCTGAATGGAGGTCGTCGGATTGGCGAGCGTGCCGCTGCCCGTTGGCGAGGCCATCGACCAGAGCAGCGATTCGCCGTCGGCAGCAAAGCGCAGCTCGTCGCCCGGCCCGCCGAGCTCCGCTCCGGTGGTGAGACGATTCACGGTTGCGGTCGCGAGATCGGTCGCGAAGGCGTCCACGCCCGCTGCCTCGGGCAAGGTGCTCATCGCATACACGAGACGCGCGCCGTCGGCCGACCAATCGGGGCGCCCGAGGATGATCTGCGTATTCACGCTCGCCACCGTGGCGTTGGCACCGTCCTCGCCGACCACCACGATCTCCGACTGATCGAAGGCGAGCGTGACGACCACGGCGAGCCGTTTGCCATCGGGGCTCCACCGGAGCGGCCCCATGGCGAGGATCGTGTCGTCGCGAACCTCGAGGTCGGTACCGTTGCCCGGAATCGGATTCGCGGCGCCGTCGAAGTGGATGCGGCGCCGATCGGCCCCGTTGCCGCTCTGCACGAAGAGCGCAGGCTGGCCATCCACGTACTCGATCTCGGCGACCTTCGCCGTTGGATCACCGATCCCGCCGCCGTCGTTCCCACTGCCGCCGTCGCCACCGCATCCGGCGAGCGCCAGCACCGCGCCGATCGCCACCGCAGTCCGCATGCGCATGAAGCCTCCGTCAGAAGAGATCGCCGAAGGTGCCGAGATAGCGGTCGAGGTGTCCGATCTCACGCTCGGCCATCCACGCGCCGATGAGCGAGATTCGGAGTCGCGATGCCAAGGCCACGCGGAGCGCGGCGCCGTTGAGACCCGGGACCCTCATTCGCACTCGTTCCACGCCCAGCTCGCGCGCCATCGCCAAGGCCGCCCACGCGAGACCCGCGGCGTAGCGCGGATCCCGGACCGCGCCCGGGCCGATGCTGCCGTGATCATCGAGCGAAACGTAACCCACCGGTCGTCCACGGTACTTCGCGATGAACGCGCGAGCCCCTGGCTGGGAAAGCTCGAAACGTTGATCGACGTCCCGGCGGCAGCCACGCACGAATCGATCGACGCCACCGATCCGGTCCAGCATTCGCCGCGTCGATTCACCCGGTTCTCCCAATGGCTCGAGCTCCACGGCGAACGCCGGGCTCTCGCACGGCTCGGGAGCGCCGCCGAGCACGTACACCTGGGTTCGCGGCAGCATGCCGAGATCGAGATAGAGCCGCTGCGCGCGCGGATCGAGTGACGCGTAGACACAGCGCACGGTCCCTCGCGGCGCGCCGGGCTCGTCGAACGCACGCCGCACCAGCTCGCGCCCCAGGCCGCTCTCCTGGAAGCCGGGCAACGCCCAGAACATGGAGAGGAAATGCACGCGTTCCCGCAGGATCGTGCTGGCGAACGCGACCACTCGCCCACTGCGGACGAGCACGTGGAAACCGGCCGGGTCGGTAGCGAGCAGATGACCGAGCCGCTTCTCGATCCGCTTCGTGTCCGGCGCGGACGCCGTTTGTCCGAGGCGCGTGGCGAGCTCCACCGACGAACCCGCGAACACCCGCGCGCACGCCGCCAGATCCTCCGCCCGCGCCCGCCGGATTTCCGCAGCGGCACGCGCCCGCGGCGCGTGATCGGCTGTGCGACGCGACCTCATGAGCGATTCACGCGCCCGCTGCCGCGGCGCCGCCGTAGCGGTAGAGGATGAGTGCTTTGAGCAGCAGCGTGTCGGCGGCGGCATGGGCTTCGGTGAGCATGAGGCCGCGCGCTTCCGCGTGGGGATGGAAGCCTCCACCGAAGGTGAACATCGGAAGCACGTCGTGGGTGCTGCCGTCGCCAGGGCCGAACGCGCGACGCAGGCGGCCGATGGCGCGGCCGTAGTCGGAGAACGGATCGCGGTAGGTCTCGGCCAGGCGGCCCTTGGGATCGATACCCCACAGATCGCGCTTGTTGACCACCGTGATGAACGAACGAACCCGCGTGGTCATCACGTCGTCGTCGGTGATGCTCTCCCGTCCCAGCGCCAGCTTGCGCCGCTCCTTCACGAAATCCATGAACTCGTGGATGTGCTGCGCCTCTTCCTTGCGGCAAGCGCGCAGGTAGTCCTCGAGCTTGTCGATCACGGCCGCGGAGTTGGGGCGGCGGAAGGTGCCTTCCAGATCACGGTCGGCGGTGGCCAGAAAACCACCGGCGACGGTGATGAGCACGACCTGCGGCGGAGTTTCGAGGAAAACCTGTGCGAGCCGCTCCCAGCCGTCGCGGCTCTGGATCTGCGTTCCCGGTACCGTGAGCACCGGCATGATCTTGCCGCGCGCCACCGTCCGCGATCGCTCCAGATGAATGGACGAGCGCGGGCGCTCCCGCGGCGACCAGTGCACGGCGCGGTCCACGCGCAGCGAGGTGGCGTCGCGGAGCCGATCGGCGATCACCGTCTTGCCCGCGCCCGACGGGCCGAGCACGGCGATGCCGCGGCTCTGTCGCCCGAAGAGATTCAGGAACGGCTTCTTGGCACGATTCACTTCCTTGAGCGCCGCGAGCAGCGCCTTCTCGGCATCGCCGAGCTTCACGGTGCAGCCAGCCTTCGCGGGATCCTTCAGCAGCTCGTCGATCGCCTCCTCGATGGAGGTGGCGCCGCGGTCGGTGCCGAAGCGCTGGATCTTCTGCGCCAGCCACTTCTGAAGAAAAACGAGTAACGCGTCCATCGGGCAGGTCCTCGATACGGCGGTGAAGAGCCGTAAGTGTATGGAGTGGCCGATCCCTTTTCACACGCGGCTGCGGGCCCGGATCGGCCTTGCGCCGCGGAGCTCCAACTGGCAACGTGGGGAGACCCGCTTCCGGACTGGAAAGAGCAGGTCCCATGGGAACGCCTCATCGCTTGCCCTCGACGATTCACCACGCAGGCTTGTGGGCAGCCACGCTCGCGATGGTGCTGTGCTCGAAACCCGGCGGCGCGCATGCCGACGCGTGTCCCGAGTTCTCGCCCGAGGGCATCGTGGTGTTCAACACGACGCGCGACGGCAATCCCGAGATCTACTCGATGTGGCCCGATGGATCGCACCTCGTGAACCTGAGCAACAGCGCCGCGGCAGATGGCATCCCGATGGTCAACGGCGAGGGCCACGACGTGACTTTCGCCTCGGATCGCGACGGAAACCCCGAGATCTACCGCATGAACCTCGACGGATCGGGGCTCGCGAACGTCACCAACGACGGCGGCTACGACTACGACCCCGCCCCCAACGAGGCCGGGACTCATTTCGCGTGGGTCTCGGGGCGCGCAGGCTCGAGCAACATCTGGGTGGCCGGGATCGACGGCGCGAGTCCGACGCGGATCACCACCGGCGCGGGCGCGGACACCAATCCCAACTGGAGCCCGGACGGAAACCAGATCGTCTTCGCTTCGTACCGCGACAACAACTCGGGCGAAGAGGTCTACCTCATGAATGCCGACGGTTCGGCGCAAACCCGGCTGACGTTCACCGCCGGCCGCGACTTCTACCCGATCTTCACTCCCGACGGGCAGCACATCGCGTTCACCTCGGAGCGCGATGGACGTCGCCAGATCTATCTCATGAACCTCGACGGCTCGGGACAAACCAACCTCTCGAACAGCCCCTACTGGGACCAGCTCCCTTACTTCAACTACGAGGGAACGAAGATGAGCTTCGTTTCCAACCGTGACGACCCGAACGGCGAGATCTACATCGTCGACGTCGATGGAACGGGGCTCACGCGCATCACGTTCGACCCCGGGGTCGACGCCTATCCCGCCTGGAGCGAGGACCCGAACGCCGAGGACGAAGATTGGGACGCGATACCGGACGTTTGCGACAACTGTCCCGCGATCGCCAACGCCAGCCAATCCGACGCGGACCTCGACGGTATCGGCGACGCCTGCGATACCTGCCAAGACATCGATGCGGACGGTTACGGCAATCCCGCTTCGCCGAGCTGCGCCCACCCACAAGCCGACTGCAACGACGCCGATGCCAGCGTGAATCCCGGCCAGACCGAGATTCCCCGCAACGGCAAGGACGACGACTGCAGCCCCGTGACCCCCGGCTGCGGCACGCCGCAGGCCGAGGCGCTCGAGTGGAACGGCATCCGTCGATCGACCCCGAGAGTCGTCGACCTAGGGAGCTACCTCGTTCCGTCGGCCCTGGTGGTGTTGCTGGTGCGACGACGCAAGCACCGGCTCCGCGCGGGCGGCGGATCACTCACGTAGCGACGAGGTTCGCGGCGCGGGCGCGGGCCAGGACCTTCTCGGCGGCGCGCACCATGGGCATGTCGACCATCTTGCCTTCGAAGTCGAAGACCCCGGCGCCGCGTGCCTCGTGGGCGTGGAATGCCTCGAGCAGCCGCGCCGCGTGGGCGATCTGCTCTGGGCGCGGGTCGAAGGCGCGATGGATGGTCTCGACGTGCTTGGGATGGATGCACATCTTGCCGTCGTAGCCCATCCGCCGGCCGGCCGCTGCGTCGTGCACCAACACTTCCAAGCTCGTGAGGTCGGTGCAGAGCGTGTCGATGGCGTCGATCCCCGCCGCCTTCGCAGCCACCACCACGGCGCCGCGCGCGTACGCCACCTCGGCTCCCTCGGGAGTGCGCTCCGCACCCACGTCGCCGGCCAAGTCTTCGGCACCGAACATGAGCGCCACCAGCCGTTCGCTCGACTCGGCGATCGGCGGTGCATGCACCACGCCTTTCGCAGTCTCGATCAGCGCCACCAGTCGCGGGCTCCACGCCGGGTCGCCGACCTGCGCTTCGACGGCTTCCAGCACGCGCTCGACCCGCCGCACGTCCTCGGGCGAGGACACCTTGGGGATCACGTACGCGTCCGGCTTGCCGGGTGCGGTGAGCTCGAGGTCCTCGCGAAAGAAGTCCTCGGTCGGCACGTTGATCCGCACCCAGCGCTCGCTGCGGCCGAAATGAAGGCGTTTGAGCGCGTCGACGATGGTGCGCCGCGCCTCTTCCTTCTTGGCGATCGCGACGCCGTCCTCGAGGTCCATGACGACCACGTCGACGTCGAGCTCGGCGGCCTTCTCGATCTTGCGCGGGCTATCGCCCGGCATGAAGAGCACCGATCGGCGCAGGTGCATGGGATAGCGCTCAGGCCGCGGGCGCGGGCCGTTTCTTGAGCAACACCGTGCGCTGGAAATCGATCACCACGGTGCCGTCTTGATTGCGACCGATGTGCCGGAAACGCACCACGCCACAATCGGGGCGTGACTTGGAGTCACGCTTCTCGACGATCTCGGTTTCCACGTAGAGCGTGTCGCCGTGGAACATGGGATGCGGATGCTTGACCGTCTCGAAACCGAGGTTCGCGATCAGCGTGCCCTCGGTGAGGTCGGATACCGTGACGCCCACCGCCACGCCGAGGGTCAAGATTCCGTTCACGATGCGGCGCTTGAACTCGGTCTTGCTGGCGAAATCCTCGTTGAGGTGGAGCGGCTGGGTATTGAGGGTCAGGCTCGAGAACAAAACGTTGTCCATCTCGGTGATGGTGCGGCCCACGTTGTGCCGCATGGTGCCGCCAATCTCGAGGTCCTCGAAGTACTTGCCAGCCATGTTTCCGCGCCTATGGGTGTCGAGTTCCGAGCGGCGTCGCGCGCCCGGCCGTGCGAGCGCGCGAGGGTAGCCGATCGCCCGAAAGCACGGCTACCAGCGCTGCACGCGGTGCGCGACCGGTGTGACGGCGGACGCGGGGACGATGCGCGGCGCTGTCCGGTCTCGCCGCCGTCACCGCGTCACGACGCTCAGGCGGCGTCGGCGGGCGGCCCCATGGACTTGCTCGCCTCTTCCATCCGCCGCGCCATTTCCTCGGGCGGCACGTCCTCGACGTGGGTCGCCACCGCCCACTCGTGGCCGAACGGATCGCGGAGCTTTCCGAAGCGATCACCCCAGAACATGTCTGTCGGCGGCTGGGTCACGGTTGCGCCTGCGCTCACGGCGCGCGCCATGAAGGCATCGACACCCGGCACGTAGAGCATGATCTGGCAGGAAACCCCGCCGAGCGATTGCGGCGACCGCGCGTACATGCCCGGCCACTCGTCGGCGAGCATGACGATCGAGTCACCGATGCGGATCTCGGCATGGCCGAGCAATCCGTTGGGTGCCGTCATGCGCAGGATCTCGGTGGCTCCGAAGGCCTTCTCGTAGAACGCGATCGCCTCCGCGGCGCCCTGGATCGAGAGGTAGGGCGTGACGCTGTGGAAGCCCTCGGGAATCGGGCTGGGGCCGGCGGGCGGACGAGCAGCGGCCGGGGCAGACGCCTTCCTACTGGGCTTCGCAGCCGTCTTCTTCGCGACGGCGACCTTCCTGGGCGCAGACTTCGCGGCCTTCGCGACGACCTTCTTCGCGGGCTTGGGGACCACCTTCTTCGCGACGCTCTTCGCAGGCTTCTTCGCGGGTTTCTTCGCCGTCTTCTTCATGGTGGGGCTCTCCTCGTGGCGCGATCTTGCGCCCGCTTCCCCGAGGCGGTCAACGCCAGCGGGTACGCTTGGGGTCACTGTCCTCGGAGGACCACATGTCGATCACCGCCTTGATCACCGGCGCCAATCGCGGCATCGGTCTCGAGCTCACACGCCAGCTTCGTGCCCGCGGCGAGCGCGTCATCGGCGTCTGTCGTGAGCCCAGCGGCGAGCTCGCCGCCACGGGCGCACGAGTCGAAGCGGGCGTCGACGTCGGAAACCCGAGATCGATTCTCACGCTCGCGGCTCAGCTTCGAGGCGAAGAGCTCGACTTGCTCGTGAACAACGCCGGGCTCCTCGCCCTGGACGATCTCGAGCACCTCGACGACGACGCCCTTCAACGCCAGTTCGAGGTGAACGCACTCGGCCCGTTGCGCGTCAGCGCTGCGCTCGCGCCGCTCGTGCGCAAAGGCGGAAAGATCGCGATGATCACCAGCCGCATGGGCTCGATGGGAGACAACACGTCGGGCGGCATGTACGGCTACCGCATGTCGAAGGCCGCGCTCAACGCGGCCGCGGTGTCCCTCGCCCACGATCTCGCGCCACGTGGCATTGCCGTCGGGATCTTCCATCCCGGCTACGTCCGCACCCGCATGACCGGCGAGGGCGGCGACATCGAGCCCGAGGAAGCCGCGCGGAACCTGCTGGCGCGGATCGACGAGCTGACGCTCGCCACCCCGGACGCTTCCTCCACGCCAACGGCTCGGCCCTGCCCTGGTAGCCGCCCCCGAGCGCGGCTCGGGCCCTCTCTGGTACAACTGAAGCAGTACACGACACGCTGCGGCATCCGCGTCGCGCGAACCCACATCGGGTCGCTACGATCGACGAATGCGCGCGCGGCGACGGAGATTCGCATGGCGACTGATTTCGCATCCGATTCACGCACGACCCGCGAGCGCGCACTGACGCTCGCCGCTGCATTTCTGCTCACGGTCGCGGCCGGCTGCACCACCGACTACACGACGGTGCCCGCGGGCAGCTTCCTGATGGGCAGCCCCGAGACCGAACCGGGACGCGATCTCGACGAGGCGCAACACGGCGTCGCGCTCAGCCACAGCTTCGAGATCGGCACCGCCGAGGTGACCCAGCAGAAGTTCCAGGAGATCTCCGGCTGGAATCCCAGCTATTGGCCCACCACGGGCGATGGCCCGACGTATCCCGTCGACAACGTGAGCTGGTACGACGCGCTGGCCTTCGCGAACAAGCTGTCGGTGGCGAGCGGCTACGCACCGTGCTTCACCCTCGCCGACGTGGTGTGCGCGGACGACAGCACCGGTGACGATGTGACCGCCTGCGCGGCCAACGGCGGCATCCGCTCCGCCAGCGTGACGCTCGACGGAGCGGGCTCGGTGTACGAATGCGCGGGCTACCGCCTGCCCACCGAGGCCGAGTGGGAGTTCGCCGCGCGCGCCGGCAGCACCACCGCCTTCCCCAACGGCGACATCACCCACACCGGTTGCGGGCCGCAAGATCCGGCGGCGAACGCGATCGCGTGGTACTGCGGCAACAACTCGGGCAAGGCCACCCACGTGGTGCGCACCAAGACCGCCAACAGTCTCGGCGTGTACGACATGGCCGGGAACGTCGGCGAGTGGACGTGGGACTGGTACGCCGCGGCCACCGCGCCGACCTCCACCGACCCCGAAGGCCCCGCGAGCGGCTACTACCGCGTGGTGCGCGGCGGTGCCGCGTTCTTCCACGGTGCGGCGATGGTGCGCTCGGCCTCGCGCGCCGGCCACACGCCCGGCTTCCGCGACAAGTACGTGGGCTTCCGCGTGGTGCGCACGATCGCTGCGAGCAGCGAGAGCGTGCGTCCGCCAGCGCCGCCCGCGCCATCCACAGCGAGCGTGGACGTCCTGGGCGCGGGATTCAGCGTGGCCTCGCTTCCATTCCCGGTGACGCGCCCCGACGTGGGCACGCCGCTCACCCCGGCGGAGATCGCGGCGTTCACCGCGAAGATCACGGGCTTCTGGAAGGACGTGGGCTACTTCGACTGGCTGAAGCGCGTGACGCACGGCATGGATCCGTCGAACGGCGCGGGCTACCCCGACTACCGGCTCTTCTGGCAGGACACGCGCGCGATCAAATCGGGCGGTGTGGTCACGTTCGACCACGTCGGCAACGCCGACAACCTCACGATTCCCACGCCCAAGATCCTCGCCGCGGTCGCGGCGGCCTATCTCGCCAGCGGCGGCGACCCGGCGCTCGGCGACGTCACCAAGGGCCTGGTGAAAGGCATGCGCGCCGGCTTCCTCGGCGAAGCGTTCGCCCCCGAAGATCCGGAAACCGGCATCACCGCGCGCACGGTGCTCAATCAGAACCACAGCTTCGTGCAGGACGGCCGCCCGACGGTCGTCACCTACGACAACGCCAAGCACCCCGCCGACTGGAACGCCAAGACCGTCGAGAATCCCACCAACCCGGTGTTCGGCGACATCTGGCTCCGCATCTGGCGCAGCCAGGACGACGTTCCGCACATCTTCCGCGTGGTCCCGATGCTCCGGCGCCTGGCGGCAGACGCGCCCGACGCGGACATCCGCCAGGAGGCTGCGCAGTCGGTGGCGCAGCTCGAGCACTTCGCCCGCGACATCGTGGACACCGGCTGGTTCATCCGCACCAAGACTGCCGAGGGCGACGTCGAGATCCCGCATTACCCGGACGGCACGATCCCGGACCTGGCGAGCTTCTCGCTCTACAACTTCCTGGTGCCCAACGCGCAGTGCGAGCCCAAGCTGGGTGCCGCGATGATCGCTTACGACGACCCGCGCGGCCTCGATTGCGGCATCGGCTTCGGCAACATCTACGAGCTGATCGCCGAGATCGGCCACTACTACAACTACGACATCATCCGGTACTTCCACCTCGCGGCCATCGACAACACCCTGGCCGCCGGGCAGTTCACGGTCGCCGAGCCGCTGCTGCAGGGGCTGATCCAGCGCGCCGACCAGATGATGGCGGGCACCGTCCCGCACAGCGACGATCCCAGCTACTGGGCCGACGCCGCCGGCTATCTGGTGGTGGCCGCCGCGAGCGGGTTGCCGCTCACCTCGGCCGAAACCCAGCACCTGGTCGCGCGGTATTCCGCGGCGGTCGATCACTATGCCCCGTGGCCCAACTGGGATCTGTGGTCGCCGTCGGTACCCGACGGCGAGGTCGCGTGGGAGCCGAGCCGCGGCGGCTCGCCCGACAACTACGTCGACATCACCGAGATGGCGTACCTGCTCGAATACTGCAGCTCACCCTGGCAGAACCCGGCCGGCGCCGCCTTCGTCGACTGCTCGATCGTGCTCGACCCGAACCGCTGGGGGGAAACCGGCTGAGTCGACGGCACCGCTCGCGGCCACCACCGCTCGGAAGGCCCGGCTCCCGCCTGGCCGCGCCGTAGGCGTAGACCGATGACCTCGTCTTGGAGCGCCGTCGGCCCCTCGACGGCCCGAACCCCGCGCGGGCGACCGAGAGACCGGTCGCCCGCCACCGCGGCGTGACGGCCTGGCGCCTGCCGAGCCATGAGCTTCAAGGCCCGAGCGCGAGCGTGATTCGGAGCGCCTCGTCGACCGCCTCCACCTCCGCTGCGGTCAGCCGGCCGATCCGGCCGCGCAGCCGCGCGCGATCGACGGATCGGACTTGGTCACCGAGCGCCCTGGCCCGACGGCCCTTGACCAGGACCACGGCTTCGCCGGGATAGAGTGACGTCACGTTGCTGGTGACGGGAACCACGACGATCCGCATCCCGAAGGCGTTGCAGGAATCGTTCGATACGACGACAGCCGGGCGAGTCTTCTGGATCTCGGTGCCCACGACGGGATCGAGCGCGATCCAGTAGACGTCCCCGCGACGAATCTGCTTCGTCACTCTGGCCATCCTTCGCCCTCCGTCGCTGACCAGTCGTCGGAAAGCTCGCGCCTCCAAGGTTCTCGGCTGGCGGCCTGGTACGCCGCGTCGAGGCTCCGACGGTCTGGAGCCAGCCGCGCCCGCACGGCCTCGTTGATGAAGGCACTGATGCCCTTGGGCGGTAGCTCCCGCTTCAAGCGCCGGTAGATGTCCTCGTCCATCGTGATGTTCAGTCGTGCGGCCATGAGACCCTCCCGATGCTGTATTGTATACAGCATCCCTGCATACCACTAGCGCCGCGGCAACCAACGCTGGAACGCGCCGCGCGATGCGGTGGACGCGCTCGCCCGGTGTACCGCACCTCGCTGCACAGGAAACTCGACTCGCCGCCACCTTCGATCTCGACTTCGGCGAGATCGCAGCGCTGACCCAACCCGATCCTGCCCGCGTGGTGGTTTTCCACCTCAGGAATGCCCGTGCCGAACACGTCATCGCTCGTCTCGACGCGGCCCTGAGGATGGCCTCGACAGCGCTCGCCGCGGGCGCCGTCGTCCTCGTCGAGGAGGCCAGAATCCGAGTTCGAGCGCTGCCGATCGGCCGGACGAATCAACGCCACCGAGCCTGCTGTGCCGCCGCAACTGCGCTCCGCTTGCACGGATCACGACTCACCGGGGCGTGCGGCAGAGGCATCACTCGTCAGCTGGGCCCGATGTCGCCACGACTCCCCGAGCTCAGCCGTGCCAGCGCGGCGGTGACTTCCGGGAAGGTGTCCTGCAGGCGGGCTTCCTTCTCGAAGTGATACGAGACGAAGCTCACCTTGGGGCCGACGCGCTTGTTGTAGAAGTAGCAGGCGTTCTCGGCACTCGTGGGCGAGGCGCCTAAACGGACTAGCGGGAGCAGCGGGAGCGCTTGGGTCTCGTCCGCTCCGAGCAGGTGAAGCTGGCCGTCGTCC